>CAYQRA010000011.1:0-25877 GCA_964419315.1 uncultured Saprospiraceae bacterium
CTGCGTTCGGACAAGCGCGATGTGCCGCGATAATTAGAATTGGGATTAGATAAATGCCGCCCATTACCGTAATAATTATCATAAGTCGAAGAAATAAAAACAGGAAGCGTGGACTCCTCTTCTGATTGTGGAAAACCGATATTCCAATCGTCAAAATTGGTGCTACTCCCCCAGCCGGCAAATTTCAATATTCTTTTTCCCTTTCCCAATTTCCCACCAAACATCAAATCAATATTATTGTATCCACCGACTCCCAAACTCAAATCCGCTTGGGTATAGACGGGGCGATCCGAATCATTTAAAACAATATTGATAATCCCAGCACTCGCCCCAAAACCATATTGGGCGGAGCCCGGTCCATATAGGATTTCAATCCGCTCGGCTTGTCGGATGGGCAAAGTAGCGGCGATAGGCATACCACTTGCCAATAGTGGTTTGATGGAGATCCCATTGATCATTATCTCGGCCATGCGATTGCCACGCATTCCATGCATCATAAATAGTTCTCCTTCTCTAGCCGAGCCAAGGGGCGAAACCAGCATCCCTGGCACCATCCGCAAAGCATCCGTCAAAGTCAAATAACCATTCTCCCGAATTTCTTCTTTGGTAATCACATAGGCATTATAGGGCAAAGTGCTAAGTGCTTCTTCTTTGCCGAATAGGGAAATCAAATTGGGATTAGCGACGGTTTCTTTTTTGGGAAAAATATCTTCACCTAGGAGTTGTTCGGGGAGGAGTACGGTAGAATCTTTTTGAGCCAAGAGAAATTGACTAAAAAGTAGAAAATAAAAAATCAAATAGTAGTTGTAAAAACGCGGCATAAAAAATAACTGATCTATTTTTATTATTTGGGGCGCAGCTTGGAGCTGCACCCCAGATAAAACTAGTACTAAATGTAATCAATTATTTACTAGGCCTAATTCTTTTGCGCATTAATTTTGCTTGTTCCGCGTCCAACAATATACGAACTAGTCCATCAAGCAGTGGACGGAGAATCACCCCTTACTTTTAGGTTTTAGTTTACTTTTTAAATTTTCTAAATTCTTTTTGAATAAGTCGACATCTCCATTCTCATTGGCGGTAGCGACTTCAACGGCTTTTTCATAAAAGGTAAGAGCTTTTTCCAAGTCTCCCTTATTCATTAAAGCTTCAGCGTAGCTATCATATACATTTGCAGAATTTGGATACAGTAAGGTGTTGGCTTTAAAAATAGTTTCCGCTACTTTGGGCTTTTTGTGTTCCAACAGATAAGTATAGCCGAGTCGATTAATATCTCCTTCTCTCAAAAAATTGGCTTCTTTGCATTTGGTTAAACTTTGGAGAATTTCCTTTTCTGATTTTTCCTCGGTGTAGTGATCCAGCTTACCATTTAATTCTGTAAACAATGCGCTACTTTTTTCTTTGATTTGGGCGCGGTAAGCTTCGGCGGCGGCCTGTGCCAACTCCTGTGTTTTGGCCAAAGCTTCTTCCGGTGTAGTTTTCACTTCGGGCACAACGCCTACGCCTTCCCAATTGGTTTTGGTGATGGGATTAATGGCTTTTCCAGTTGGAATAAAGACACTTAAATTTTCATTGATCCTTCGGGTTCCTCCGGGGTTTGCTCCACCACCAGTCGTTTGGCCAACTAAGGTGGCTCTTTTCTGCGTTTGCATATTATAGGAAAATTCTTCGGCGCCAGAAAAGGTGCGATCACTGGTAATTACAAACAAGGGAACATCCGGCATTTTGGTTCCGCCCACTTCCTCCAGCGTCCAATATTCTTTGGTTGTATTTCCTTCTCGATAGTAAAGGCTATTCAAATGTAAATTTTGATCAAAGAAGTAGCTACATAAATACTGTACCATCCGTGGACTTCCGCCTCCATTTTTACTCAGATCAATAATCACCGCATCCGCTCTGGACATCAATTTCATATAAGCATCCGCAACGTCTTTGGCTCCTTCTAATCCGGCAAAACCTCTTAGGTCTAAATAGGCTACATTGCCGTCCAGAATTTGTACGGTATTCATTCCAGAATTGAAACTTCTTGACCGATTTCTTCGATCCAAATTTTCTTCTAATAATCGCTCTGGTGTATTCTCAGGAGCTACATAAGGTCGATTGGCTCGTATCCGCATGTGTTTGTCCTTGTTGATACTTTGAACCGATTCGGTGAGCGCAGTTGCGAAGGTTTCATCATTTTCAAACTGCTTAAAATGACCAGCTTCCAACTGTTTCAACAAATGCTTCTCCGTCTCTTTAGCGACTTCTGGAAACACATAAAAATCATTCATCAATCGAGAGAGTTGGTGAATGGCTGCTTCCTTATAATCTTCGGTAAATGATTTATCCTGAGCAGTAGATAAGGGAATGGTCGAACAGAATAAGAGGAATAGAAAAGCTAATCGGGGAATGAATTTCATTTTTATTAGTGGTTGATGAACACCAAAAATAAATAAATTGTAGATCAATCAAAGTTAATAAAAGTTAATGTTATCTTTTTTAACTTTATGGGTGCAAGAAATCTATTTTTAGAAATATTGTCCAATGCCAAAGACTAGACCTCTTCGTTCTAAATTCCAAAGGTCAAAACCAAAGTCTAGTCGCAAGGTCGATTTAAAAACTTTTTTATTGACAAAGCGAACGCCTCCTCCGACAAAATGTTGGATTAGGTTTTCATCTACCAAATCACTGAGTTCCCCTCCGGGGCTTCGCCAAGCTCCAAGGTCGGAAAAAATCAAAGCTTGTCCTGCCCAACGATCCGTATGAAAAAGGGTTTGTCTCCATTCTGCATTCAAGACAATTTGAGCAGTTCCACGATCTACTCGATTTCCGACTCCTCGGATATTCACACCAGAATCTAAAACAAAAGGAGCAAATGGAGAAGGCGTATTGGTGGCAATCGCGGCTTTTAATCTAACGGCAATATTTCCAGTGGTATAAGGCCGCCAAAATTTTCTTCCTACAAAACCAAGGCTAAAAAATTGACTACCATCGCTCAAAGTGGAAACCGATTGCAGCAGCAGATTCCATTGGAATCCAGTTCGGTAAAAATAATCATAGCCAATGCGATTGTGATCAAAATTGACTTTAAGCAATAGCTTTTTTTGCTGTAGCATATCAGGACCATCTGAGTTTCCAAGGTCTACCTGATTTGTTTTTTCATAGTCTTCTATAAAATAATTGACACCAAGACTCACCGACTTATTAAGTCCCAAATTTCTCAAGCCCAATAAACCAGCCCCCGTATTGACATAGGTATACTCAACGGCAGACTCCGGAAAATAAAGGGGTTCGATAGAAGAGTTGCGGTAGATATCGGCAGCAAAGCCCCAAGGGCTAGCATTGATTCTCGAATTTTGAAAATACAATTTAAAGTTGGCTTGACCGTCATTATGCAAATAGGTCGCAATAAGGGCTTGTTCTTTACCAAAAAGATTGTATTCCGCGATTCCAACTTGCCACCAAAGATTACCACGGATACCTCCCAAACCCAACTGCGGCAATAAGGTTCTTTGTTCTCTTATCTGGAAAATCAAATTGGCTTTGCCCGGAGAGAGGGTATCAATCACTAGTTCGGCATTCGCGATTCCGGTTCTGCGACGAAGTTGTTGAATATCTTCTTCGAGCAAAAAAGAATTGAGCGTATCGCCAGAGCTACTTTTGATAAAACGGCGCAAATATTGTTCGTCATTTTTTTTAAGGTTTTCCAAAAATATTTTTTGGATTTCTACCCCTTGCCCCTGAGCATTGAAGCTAGTCAAAGCAAAAATAAAAAAGACGATTTTAAAGATAAGGTCATTCACGTTTTGGATATTTTAATCGCGAAGTTGTTTAAAAAAGATTATTCCTTCTATAGATTGTACCGAATTCCCAAATTAAAAGTTCGAGCATTTCCACCGGTGTCCAACAAAAATTTATTGGTAAATGCGGTATACAATAATTCTAATTCAAAATTGGAGTTGATTTGGTACTTTGCTCCTAAACCTCCTTGCACAAAATAATCAAATTCGCTTTGGTAATAAGGAGAAAAACCACTTAGGACATACAAGGTTGTTTTGGGGTTTGGAAAATAACTAAAAATCAAAGTAGCTGGAGTAGAAAAACGATTGGCATGGTTATTTTCTGCGGAGCCAATGTCTTCAATTAAAAAATCTATTTCTGTAAAGATCGAAAAATTATTTCCAATAGAAAAATCATTAAAAAACTGCGTCCAAAAAGTAGGGCCGCTCCAATCGATAAATCGCAAATCCCCTGCACCGGAAAGATCGTCTCTAGTTCCAAACACCAAGCTACTTTGAATAGAAAAATTCTCTAATTTTGGGAAAGGGGCAATTCTGACCTTAGGACCGATTCCTGTAATTCCAGAACGATTTTGTCCTTCTGCATTGGGATTAAAAACATCAAAAGGTGAATTGGGCAAAGCATTATAATTGACGCGACGGTATCTCATTTCGATCCCGGCATTAAAACGATTATTGACTCCATAAAGTGCGCTTAATGTAGAAGTAAAAAAAGTAGCACGATCGGTCAAATTATCTTTTGATCCTGTTTTTTGAGTATACAAATTATTAAACAATTTCAACTCCGCACTTCCTTTTGGAATCGCAGCAGAAACGACATAGCGAGCAGCATTCGCGGCGGAGCTTTCGCTCACACTGGATTGTTCAGTCGAACGATCATTGATTTTCCAATCGTATTCGTAGTAAGTAATTTTGTTGTTGGAAGAGATTTTATTGGTTCGGTATTTATTGATATAGGTAAGAACAGATTTTTGACTGCCCCCAAAATCACCAACATACCACTGAAAAATTTTAGACAAAGCGACTTCCTTGCCATTGGGTTTGATAAAACCGTCGTTGTTTAAAGCAATTCGCGTTTGTGTTTCCATTTGTTCCTCCAATTTATCAGGTCTATAAGCAAAGTTGACAATCGGAGGACAATCGACCGCACCACAAACCAAGACAAAGTGTAATCTAGGATCTTCGGTAATTTTTAATAATTTTTCTGCTTCCAGTTTATTCAAAGTCAAAGACTCCCCTGCGACTTGATGCTTTTTGCGAATAAAGAATCCTGGAATATCATTGACAGAAGCCAAAGGATAAGCTTGAGCGGCAGTATTGATCACCAGCAAATTATAGGCATTGATATAAAATGTTTTGCGACTAATTGCACTGGCAGCATTGAGGTCTGTATTTCCAATTCTGGTGATCAACTTTTTTAGTTCTGCACTCGTCTTCGCACTGGTGTAATCTACACTGCCACTTTGAACATGTTTTTTGAAAAACTGATCTGCTTGATCAAAAAAAGAGGCATCTAAAGATTGACTAAATACAGCCTGACTAAAAAAGAAGAATACAAATATTGCGATTGAATTTTTCATATGTTTATCTTATTTCAGATGATAGTTACATGGAATCCGCCTCCCCTCAGGTAGGCTTACCATGATATTGAATTGATTAGATTTTGTGGCATTAAGTTTTTGCAAGCGCTTTTCGGATTTCATGCTTGGCGACCATCCCTTGAAATATGGCAATGATATTTCCTTTTTCAAGTAGAAGGAGTGCTGGCAATTGAAGAATCGATAATTCTTCTTGGATTTTCTGAGCATTGACTCCCGTAATTTTCAGCCAAGAAAAAGCTTTTGGATTTTCCTCCAAATAAGCAGCTACTACTTGATACATGAGACTCGAATAGTCTCCTAGTTCTAGACTGAGCAGCATCGTTTTATTTTTCTTGCAAGAAAGGGCGACGATGTCCGCAAAGTTATTGATGGTTTGTAAATTTTCCATTTTTGGTTCTATTGTTTGACCTTTATAGTTCAAGGCCTGTGCCAAAGCAGAAAAAACAAAGCCAAAATGGGCTTAAGTAGCTGAAAAACAATTACATATGATTTTACCTAAACTATCATCCAAGTAGGATTTACGAAAAAAAATTACGATATTTCGTGAAATAACGAAAAAAACAGGAAAGCGGATGTCGCAACTACGTCCCTTTTCGACTTCTTCTAATTCTTTTCTACAAACAGTGACATGAAAGCCAATTTTGCAAAAGCCATGGACCTATTACCAGATGCAGTGATCTGGTTTGACCGCGATGCCAATCTCGTGGAAGTGAATGCCACGGGATTAAAAATGTGGGGTTATGAAAAGTCAGAGCTACAAGGAATGACCGTTTTCGACATCAATCCCAATATGAACAAAGAGAATTGGACGGCGCATTGGGAAGACAAGGTAATGCATTCTAAAACATTTGAAAGCAGCCATCGTCGTGCCAATGGAGAGGTCTTTCCGGTAGAGATTATGGATCATCTCACCGAAATAGATGGCCAAGTTTTGAGTTGCGCTATCATTAGAGACATTTCGGATCGCAAAAGAAAAGAAGCTGCCTTAAGAGGTGCTTTGATGGAGATCAAGGAATTGAAAAGTAAATTGGAAGCAGAGAATAATTACTTGCAAGAGGAAATACAAGTGGGCAATAATTTTGGAGAAATCATCAGCCAATCTCCTGCTTTCAAACCTTTGCTTCGCCAAATTCAACAAGTGGCGCCTACGATGTCGACCGTTTTGATTGGCGGAGAAAGTGGTACGGGAAAAGAATTGATTGCTCGTGCCCTTCACCGACTTAGTCCGCGTAGCGGACGCCCGATGATCAAAGTCAATTGTGCAGCCCTCCCTCCCAACTTGATCGAAAGCGAATTATTCGGACATGAAAAGGGGGCTTTTACCGGAGCCATCTCTAGTAAAATTGGAAAGTTTGAACTAGCAGATGGGGGAACTTTATTTTTGGATGAAATTGGAGAAATGCCTTTGGACTTGCAACCTAAAATCTTGCGAGCTTTGCAAGAGGGAGAAATAGAAAAGGTTGGCGGTCAAGGACATCAGCTAGTGGATGTAAGAATCATCGCCGCGACCAATCGACAATTGGCGAAAGAAGTAGAAAAAGGAAAATTCCGAGAAGACCTTTTTTATCGACTCAATGTGTTTCCTCTAGAAGTACCACCGCTCCGCGAACGCATGGATGACATCCCGGTCTTGGTGCGTTTCTTAGCCCAAAAACTCAGTAAGAAGCTCGGCAAACCCATCACCGATATCCCTCAGAAAGTTTTGGATAAATTAGGGACTTATGATTTTCCTGGCAATGTCCGCGAATTGGAAAACTTGATTGAAAGGGCCATCATTACGAGTCGTGGTAATAAATTGACTTTGGGTGCTTGGTTTAACCCCAAACCTTCCAAGGCGAAGCCGATGCATTTTGCTACGATCGAAGAGGTGCAGAGAAAACACATCATTGCGGTTTTGCAACATACCAAATGGAAAGTGAGTGGCGCCAGTGGCGCCGCAGAAATTTTGGGTATGCGGCCGACGACGCTTCAGTCGAGGATTGATAAACTGGGCATTAAGCGGAGCAATAAGGTAGAACGCTGATTCTAATAAAAATAAATCTCCAGATGCTCAAGCGTTTCCACATCCAACTCTCCTATCGGCAAATTATGATCCTTTTGGTATTTGGCCAATGCGCCAATAATTTCTTTGTTAAGCACATTTGTCCTTTCTTCGCTTTCTAGGTATCCATTTTCCAGCAAAGCATTTTGCAAAGGATCTATCACTTTACCAATATCTTCATTACACAAAACTTCTCTCCATTCTCTAAAACCACCTTTCCTTTTTAATCGCAAAAAGAAAAAAGTTTCCATAATAAAATCTTCGGTCTGGCTGGTATCAGGGATACAGACGACTTGCTCTAAAGCATCGAGGTCTTTCAATTCCGCTCGCTGTAAATCGTCTAATCGCCCTAGCAAGATTAGTTCGTGGCTATCTTCTTTTTCTGCAAAGTAAAGCGTATCTAATTCCAAGGAATCGGAAGCCGTTCCGGTAAAGATGGGAAAGTGTTTTTCAAAAGCTTGGTACTGATTGAGCATCAAGCATTTTGCATAGCATCTTCCGGGCTCCGCATAGGGCGGTACCTCTCCTTGAGTCCTACCGATTTGAACACTCAACAAAAGAACTAGACTTAAAAAAATAAGATGGTATTTTTTATTCATCTTTTGCAATCTGTTTCGGCCTCGCACTCTGAGTCAGCAACATCCCGACACTCGCAATGACCAAACCCAATAAAACATTATTGATCTCCTCCGTCGTAATAAAAGCATAGAGCATGGCTAAAATACCGAGGATCGATAAGCTTAATCCTAAATTTCTTTTGATTTTATTTTTTTCCATAATTTTATATTTGATTCCTAAAACAACTAAGTAGCCGCTTCCACCCTCACCCGTACACTCTTCGAAACTGGCGTACAACTCTCCACCGCAAATTCCTGAATCGGCACCAATACATTCGCTTCTGGAAAATAAGTAGCCAAATTGCCTTCTGGAATTTCATAGGGCACTACATAAAATTTAGGTGCCCGCCGAACTACTCCATCATAAGTACTTGTCAAATTGACCATCGCCAATTTTTCGAAGCCCTTCTTTTTCATATCTTTTGGATTCATAAAAACCACCCGACGTTCATTATAGACGCCTCGATAACGATCATCCAAACCATAAATAGTCGTATTAAACTGATCGTGTGAGCGAATGGTCATCATTAAATACTCATCGGCTGCCAATGGATGGCTGGGCAATCCACAGACTGAAAATTGAGCACGACCATTGGGGAGTTTAGAAAAATCTGCTACTCGGGCATTATTCGGCAAATAGAATCCTGAATCTTTTTTTACCCTTTGATTATAATTTTCAAAACCCTTGACTACGGCCGCTATTTTCTCCCGAATTAGATCATAATTTTTTCCCAAGCCCAACCAATCCACTTGCGTATTGCCTTGCAAAGTGGCATGAGCAATATGCGCAATGATATCTGGTTCACTCATCAAGTGCTTCGAGGCAGGCGTCA
Source organism: uncultured Saprospiraceae bacterium (assembly GCA_964419315.1). Classification (GTDB taxonomy): domain Bacteria; phylum Bacteroidota; class Bacteroidia; order Chitinophagales; family Saprospiraceae; genus CALLVY01. The sequence continues at coordinate 8,875 of CAYQRA010000011.1, forward strand.
AACGCCCTTGGGAAGTATGCACTTTTCCCATGCTATTTTCTACGGTGACCATTCTTTTTTGACCTTCCTTTTCATCTTTTTCAGAACGCCCTAGCGTTGGAAGAATCAAAGCAGTCTTACCAGTAATCAAATGTCCTCGATTGAGCTTGGTACTAATGGCCACTGTGAGTTCACAATTTTGTAAAGCCTTCGCCGTATACAAGGTATCAGAAGCGGCAGAAAGAAAATTGCCACCAAGTGCGACAAAGACTTTGGCTTTGCCTTCGTGCATCGCTTTGATCGAATGAACGGTATCATAGCCATGCCCTTTCGGGGCTTCGATTCCAAAATTTTTCTTGAGGGTATCATACATCGCCTCTGAGGTCCGGTGCACAATTCCGACACTTCGATCTCCTTGCACATTGCTATGCCCGCGCACTGGACAAGTACCTGCTCCATCTTTTCCAATACTCCCTTTTAGTAAAAGTAGATTGACACATTCCTTAATGTTTTCCACTCCGTTTTTGTGTTGCGTCAAACCCATTGCCCAACAAATAATTATTTTTTTGGCAGGAGCCAAAATCTGTACAGCCTCTTCTATTTTTGCTTCGCTTACGCCAGACTTCTGAATCAAAGTGGCAAGGTCGTATTTTTCCAAATCTGCTAAAAGAGCTTTTACACCTTCCGTTTTTGCATTAATAAAATCATGGTCAAATACATTTCCTTTTTCGGCATCCGCTTTAGCCAACTTTTTCATAATGGCTTTCAAAAGTGGAATGTCTTGGTTTATTTTTACTTGTAGAAAAACATCCGTAATGGCTGTTCCGGAGCTTAGCATATCTTTTAAACGCTGTGGATTTTTAAAGCGTTTTAGTCCAGCTTCCTCCAAAGGGTTTACGGTAATAACTTTACCACCATTGTCTTTGCATTTTGACAAAGCCGAAAGCATTCTTGGATGATTGGTTCCAGGATTTTGTCCGATGACCATGACGACTTCCGCTTTGTGCAGATCCTCTAAAGTCACCGAACCTTTACCGATGCCTAAGGTTTGGCTTAAGCCTACTCCACTCGACTCGTGACACATGTTGGAGCAATCCGGCATATTATTGGTTCCAAAAGCACGAGCAAAAATGCCGTAGAGGAAAGCGGCTTCATTGCTGGAACGGCCAGAGGTATAAAAAATCGCTTCGTTGGGATCTTGTAAAGCTTGAAGCTGCTCGCCAATCAATTGAAAAGCGGCTTCCCAGGAAAGTTCTTCATAATGGGTTTGGCCAGCTCTGAGAATCATGGGATGGGTCAGTCGACCGCTGCGCCCTAATTTATAATCCGACCAGTTGGACAATTCTTCGATAGAATGTTGGGTAAAGAAAGCAGGAGGCACTCGTTTTAAGGTGGCTTCTTCGGCCAAAGCCTTGGCTCCATTTTCACAGTATTCGCCCAAGACGGAACGTTTGTCGTCGGGGTCAGGCCATGCACAACCGGGGCAATCAAAACCATTTTTTTGGTTGAGTTTGGCTAGGGTTTGGAAAGCGCGGGCTGCGCCCATTTCGCCGATGGCGTGTTCCATAGCTACTTTTACCGCTTGTGCTCCAGCGGCATAATTGGCAGGAGGCGTTAATTTGATTCCCGTCAATTCTTCAGAAGTCTCTGGGTTGACATTTCTTGGCTTTACTTTTTCCATAGCATTAAGATAGGAAATTCTAAATAAAAAAGGTGCGATCAACAGCTATTGATCGCACCTTTTCGACGCTAATAAAGGTATGGCAGGTTACCCTTCGCAGGCTGCTAATCCCTTTACTCCATCATTGATTTTTGCAGCTCCGTCATTTAGTTTTTTAATCCCTTCTTGAATCACTTTCATCGCTTCTGATAAATGGCCGGTAATGTCTTCCATCTCTTCCTCTAAAGCTACTTTGGCTAAGGATTCGGATACCAAAGTAAAATCCTCATGAGCGCCAAAAAAGGTTGCTTGTACTTTACTCATGGAAGTACTCGTTTTGCTACATTTATTTTCATTGGCGGCACTCGTTGCTGCAGCAGCTTCTTTGGCGGCCTCTTCCGCAAATTCCTTTGCTTTGTCTGCATATTTCTCTGCTTCTCTCGCAAATTCTTTGGCGTTTTTTTCAGACATCGCACTTTTAAAACATTCATAGACCACCTTCATGCAATTATTTGCATTATTGAAGCTTTCTTTATAATTGTCGAAAGACTCACTGATTTCTTGTTTGACGACTGCCCTCTGAGCAGATAAGTTAAAACTCAAGGTAAGGGCAATTGCTAAAGTGAAAAATAGTTTCATATTATTTTTTTTTGAGGAATAAAACAAATAGACCGTCACAAAGTAGAACCAAAAATTGCACCAGAATATGAATTGTTTTATTCCATTGATAGTAAGTTATTAAAACTGTTTAAAAAGGTAGATTCTGCGGTTAAAACGCGGTTTTGACGGGGAAAGTATGAAAGGTAAAAAAAAGAAAAAATAAGTCTAGTGTAAATACTGTGTTACTTTTTTATTTGGATAAAAAAAACCTAAATCATTAGAAATCGCTAGAAAAAAACAAAGGTCAACTACCGATTTTTCCTAGGAATTTGGTAGTTGACCTTTGCACAGAGCCAAAAATTGATGCGTTTGGAAAAGCTCCCTAACACCTCAGTTAAAATTATGTTATTTTTTTACTTCTTTGCGTTCTTCAATTTTAATACTGGTTGGTCCATCAATAATTTGGACTTCCGTTCTACGATTAATTTGATGAGCGATCTCCTGCAAATCTTTAGATCCTAAAGCTCCAACTAAGTCATCGGTCAATACATTTCCAAAGGACAGGAAGGAGTACTTAGAAGCCAATTTATCATTGATGGTTTTCGGAGAAGATTTGCCATAGCCTTTGGCCACTACCCTTTCTGGAGTAATGCCTTTATTCAATAACCACTGACGAGCGGAATCTGCTCTCCTTTGTGATAAGGCCAAATTATAAGCGGCCTTACCGCGCGAATCTGTATGCGAGGATAATTCGATGACCATACTTGGATATTTATTGAGTAAGTCCAATAAAAATTGTAGATCAACTTCTGCATCTTGGCGAATCGCAGCAGAATTATAATCGTAATAAATATTTTCTAAAGTAAAAGGTTCTTCTCTGGTAATTGTGACGTATTCTTTCTCAGGCGGTGGTGGTGGAATTGCAACTAAGTTTAATACTTTTTCAATCGTCAAAGATTCTCCCATTCCAACGGTATTAAATGCTATCGAAGCCGGCTCATAGCCTTCTCGTTCTGCCACCAATTTAAAAGCCTTTCCGAACTCCAAAGGAAAAGCCAATGGCGCATCTGTGGATACTTCCTGAGAAGACAGCAGCGTAGGTTGTTCTTTTTCTACCACATACAATTGAACGACTGCTCCTTGTAATGCTTTTTGAGTTTTGCTATCCAAGGCACTTGCCAATAAATCCACTTTGATTTGGTCGATGCTGATGGTATAGATATCGTTGCAACAGGTTTTGCTTTTTAGAGAACGAGAACCCGAATCAATTCGATTGGAAGCCAAGAGCCCATTGGCTCCTCCTTCGTCCAACATAAAAGAAAGATCATCTGCGCTTGAATTATACCCCGGTCCCATATTGACAGGAACACTCCAAGCACTGCCATTCCATGCTGCTTTAAAAACATCTAAGCCGCCCATTCCGGGAAGGCCCGTAGAACTAAAATACAAATTTCCATCTTGATAAAAAGGCGTCTCTTCATCTCCCATCGTATTGATGGAAGCGCCTAGGTTGATCGGTTCTTCAAAAGTGTTGCCACCATTGGAGTTGGCATAATAAATATCATAGCCTCCATAGCCACCTGCTTTATTCGATACAAAAAACAAAACCTTTCTTCCAAACAATTCCCCCATCGATGGAGACTTCACCAAGAAATCACCATTGACTCCAACAACTTCTTGAGCGGCCGTCCAACCTTCTCCATTTCGCGAAGAGCTGTACAATTTACTTTCTTTTAATTTGTTGCCTTCCATCAATAATTGACGAGCAAAGAAAATCGTTTCCCCATCTGGAGAGAAGGTCAAATTGCTATTATAATATCCTGGGCGATTAATGTTTTTATCGAGCACCTTGGCCGTCCCCCAAGAATCCCCTTCTTTCTGGCTAACCAAAATTTTTGCTCCAAAACTATTCCGATTACTTTGATCCAATTCGACAATCTCGTTTTCTCCAAAACTTACAAAATAGAGTTCTTGTCCCTTCTTTTGTAGATAGGGTGAATATTCTGAGCTTTTGGAATTGATATTTTTACCTGCATTACTGATGGTCATTTTTTCATCCTGCACCGCAGCCATTGCATAAACGGCTCCCTTTTTCTCCGCTTGTGCCAAGTCGGAATAAGGGTGATTGGCGGTTTCTCCCAAAAACACATCAAGGGCATCAATCGCTTCTTGGTATTTGCCATTCATCTTAAGGGTTCTTGCATAACTAAACCTCCGATCGTGTATATCTGGCCCCTCTTTTCGGTATAGCTTTTTGTAAGCACGTTCGGCTTTTTTATAATCTCTCAATGCCAAATTCAGATCTCCAATTTTCACCAACAAGGAAGGGTCTTCTGTAGTCTCATAGGCGCGCTCATACCATTCCAAAGCTTTGTAATAATTGTATTCTTCCATCGCTCGTTCTGCCGTTTCGAGCATTACTGGAGTCGTAATTTTATTGAGCGGTTGGGCAGTACTCATCCCTAAGGTGAACATCAATAATAGGGAACTAAATAAATATCTTTTCATTTTTCGATTTTTTCGTGCTTAAGTATTTTGATGGAAACCGACCGAAGGAAGGTTCCTATAATAAACCGACCGAAGGAAGATTTACAAATTAGGACAAAGAATAACCGTTTTCACAACGGGTTGTTTGTAATTCCGAGCGATGTAGGACGCTCCAATTTCAAACGCTCCGCCCGTCCTTACATTTCTTAGATCCGAGAAGGTCATATCATAACTCAAGGCAACTTTAAGTCCTTTTACATCTATTCCTAATAAAAGTTCTCCAGCATCTTTAAAACGATAGCCCAAACCAAAGTTCAATCGGATATCTTGATCTGCTTTTAATTTATATCCTCCCCAAGCTTGTAATTGTACTTGATTGGCTTTATTGAGGTTGGTATAATAAAGGGTGGGAGAAAATCGGAAGCGTGGCTTGATGTCATACTCCAATTGTGCATGCCCTTGCAAGCGCATATCCAGATTAGCATCATTGGCTCCTAAGACAGAAAGATTCGGTTTTAGAATATGTCCAAGGGATACTCCAAGGTTATAAGACAGCACTTCGGAGACTTTGCTCTTTAGTCCGAGTCCCGCATTTAAGTCAAAAGCATTTCCGTCCATTCCAGGTCCACCTTCCGCACCAGATATATCAAACTCACCATTGAGGCTATTGTATTCATCACCAAAGTTGATACCCGCACTGCTTAGATCAACCTTACGTTGCACCGCTCCACCTTGTAGGCCAAAGGACAAAACCGTCTTTCCAGCTTTATCCATCACATGATGCAAGCCAACAGAAAGCAAAAAAGAGCCCGTTTGCAAACCAACGATTCCCGCTTTATCCTGATAAGCCATGATCCCAAAACCAATCCAATCGCGTTGCTTTTTTCCGATCAATAATACAGGAGCATCTGCATAAAACATAGGCGTTGTAAAAGCCCCACTGCCCAATGCCTTTCGATATTGATCTCGATAGATACCACCTACCCGAAAGGAACCTTCATAGCCTCCAGTAAGCGCAGGATTCAAGGTCATCGGCGAATAATTGAATAAAGAAAAATGAATGTCTTGTGCCTGTAGACTAGTGAAGCCAAGACTAGTGACCAACAAAAAAACAATAAGTAAAGCTTTTTTCATCTTCGGTTTATTTTTAGCGAAGAGCATGTTTAAAATTTATTTTAGGTTGAAAATCAGTAATTTATGGTTCTGAGGAAGAAATAATTAATGAGTTTAGCGAGCTAAATGAATTCATTATTTCGAAGTCAGGTTCGTAAAGTATTGGTTTTCAGTTGATAGAAATTTAAACATGCTCTAATTTTGTGAACTTAAATGTATCGAAACTAATGGGTCGGAACTAATCCATTGTAGAGCTCCTAAAACTATTGGTTCTCTAGAATTAAGTCTAATACTGAAGCAGTACATCTCCACTTAACACTTCTCTAGATCCATCTAATAACTCTATTTCTACCAACCAAGCAAATACCGCTTGATTGAGGGTTTCATTATTTAAAAGGCCATCCCATCCTGCCGTTTCGTCGTTTACTTGAAAGTTATAGGCGCCGTGAACTTGAGCTCCCCAACGATTAAATACTTCAAATCGTTTTACTTCTTTGATACTTCCCGCTTTTCCATAGACCATCAAAACGTCATTGATTTGATCTCCATTTGGGGAAAAGGCAGAAGGAATATAGACCGACACCTGTCGATTGACCAATAGTAAAATATGGCCTTTGGTGGTACAACCATTCTGGGCAAAAATTTCTATGGTATATTCTCTTGTGTATTCTGGATTCACCGTTGGCGTCAGACAATTGATACAAGACAAACTATCCGTTGGTGTCCAAAGAATGGAATCAATGATCAGATTAGAGAAGTTTATTTCGGTTGGGAAGGTATAGGATTCCCCTAATAAAATCTCATGACTAGGTCCTAGCGTGATAACCAATTCTTGTGGTTCTATCAGTGTCAGACTATCGCGGACTTCACAACCAAAAGCATCTTGAATCGTATAAGGATAAGTACCGCCAGAAAGATTGAGAAAGAAAGATAAATTTTGTAAAACGGAATCCGTTCCAAAAGCATAAGAATAAGGTCCCGTCCCTCCATCTACCTCAAAAAACACTCTTCCATCTCCCGCACCAAAACAACTAATTTCTTCGATATCATAACTGACATCGATCCCATCAGGGCCATTCACCTCTACGGAATCTGTAACGCTACAGCCCTGCGGATCCAAAGCCATTACGATATATTTTCCAGGACTCAGATTATCCAAATCCTCTGTGGTAGAAACAAAGCCATTGGGGCCCATCCATTGATAAGTGATTCCAATGCTACCACCATTGGCAGTCAAATCTATCGAACCATCATTTTCACTCGAACAACTCAAGTTCTCTACGTCAAAAATTAAGGTGTAAGGTGCGCCTTCTTCAATCGTTACCGTAGTGGTCGTAGTACAAGTATTGGCATCCGTGACGGTGACGGTGTAATCTCCTTTGGGAAGATTGGCCAAGTCTTCTGTTAGCGATCCATTCGTCCAGACATACAGGTACGGAGCGCTTCCTCCGATTACCGTTAGATCAATCGTTCCTTCGCTTTGGCCGGTACAACCCGCACTTGTTTTGGTCGCAGCAGCTTGCAATTCGTTGGGTTCGGTAATCGTAATACAATCTGATTGTTCACAGCCATTCACATCCGTAACGGTAACACAATATTGCTGTGCCGTCAATAAATCAATCGTTGCAGTGGTCGCCATATTGCTCCAGAGATAAGTTTCTGGCCCTGTGATGTTCATAACCGTCGCAGTAGCAGAACCGTCATTTCCCCCAAAGCAATCTACGTCTGTACTCGAAAGGACTAGCATAAAAGTATCTGGACTAATCAGAGTAGCCGAGGTATCGAAGGTACAGCCATTGGCATCCGTGACGGTTACAAAATACTCTTCCCCACTCAAGTTGACCGCAGAATCTAAAGTCGAAGCTGACGGGTCAGACCAGAGATAAGTATAAGGACCAGTTCCCCCGCTAGGAATTACAGTGGCCGTTCCATCTGTGGATTGAGGGCATTTAGGATTTTCAAAAGTAATATCGCCTGTTAGTTCTGTAGGTTCATTAATCGTAACCGAACTTACTATTGTACAATTATTGTCATCCGTAATGGTCACCTCGTAGGTGCCCATAGTCAAAGCAGTCGCACTAGCCGTCATTTGACTGGCCGCATTGGTGTCCCATAAAAAAGTATAAGGGCTCGTTCCACCGCTTGGGCTAATTGTAGCTACTCCGGTATTTCCTCCCTGACACAAGACATCGGTAGAATCTGTGGTCACAGTCAAAGCAGAAGGTTCCATAATCATAATATCATCTTGCAAAAAACATCCTCTCGCATCGGTCACGACTACAGTATGTAGTCCTGCTCCCAAACTATTGGCAATAGAATCTACTTGGATGGCATCCCATAAAAAAGTATAGGGAGCGGTACCTCCACTGACGATTACGGTAGCTGTTGCATTGGCATCACCAAAGCATTGGAGGGTATCAATCAAAACAGTACTTAATGAAAGTGGACTTGGTTCTAAGATTTCTATTTCTATCGTACGAGAACAACTGATCGCATCACTGACCATCACCTCATAAATCCCTGGAGACAAATTATCAAACATTCCGGTACTATTACTAGTAGCATCTAAGGTATAGGTAAAACCTCCTACTCCACCCACACCAGAGACCATTAGGGTACCATCACTTCCACCGGTACAAGAAACCGCTTTGATACTGTCGACCAATAAATCTGGTACAGCGCAGATTGGAGTAAAACAAGTCAAGCTATCCGTTCTTACCCCACAAGGAGATACGCCACGTACTTCGATACTTATGGTATCCGCTAAACTTAAGCCATTCATCAATTGAGAAAAATCTCCATTATTGGGCAACATCCACCCTCCTCCATCAACATTGACCTCATAGCCGGTCGCACCGGGAAGGGTATCCCAAGCAAACTTGATACTACTATTGGTGATGGAATCACAATTTATTTCGGGAGGGGGCAATGTATCTAATACCGCTATTTCTATGGAGTCTACAATTCGACAACCATAGGTATCCGTCACATTCAAAACATAGGTGGTACTATCTGGCGGAAACATATTTACTGCTGGACAATCCGAACAACTGATATTCATATCGGGAGTCCATTCATAAAAAATATCAAAGATTTTATTGAAGGTGATGGTCCAATCCAAAATTTCACCATCAATATTTAAGGCATCATCGGTCACCACTAATTGCCAAGTACCATTGGTCTCCCCACCATAAATATCAGACCAAGGACCTTCGGGTAACCAATCTCCCATAAAAGAATTAGGACTTGCTGGAGCAACGGGTCCAGGAAAGCTAATCACCGTAGTTGCGTCTTCGGTAAAGCAGGTATTGATATAATCATCTCCATCTGCTCCATTGTCTGTTGTCATTTCGAGAAACTGGCCGCTTGGAGTTACTAGGAAAATATCTAGATCATCTACCCAACGGTGTTCTATATTGATACAGACCGACTGGATAACTCCTGGCCCTAGCAATTCAGGAAAAACTCCGGATACTTCAATTTCTGAAATTCTAGCTACAAATTCTGTATCAATCGGTACGTTCATCGTATTGGTAAAACTTGCAGGTGGCGGAATGGGTACCGGAAGGGTGGCATCTTGAAAGACCGTTTCTCCCGGACAGATAATGGTATCTTCAATCAGAGGAGCAGGGAGTAATGGGTTGTCCGCTATTTTTACTAAAATGGTATCTCGGGTACAGGGGTTGAGTCGGATGTCAATAAAAATAGTTTCCTCTCCTTCCAAAATTCCGTCATTGATTGGAAGGACTGGAATAGTAATCATGGTATCTCCTGCGGGGATAAAAAGATCCGAAGGAATCATTTGATAATCTACTCCATTGATGGCCGTTCCAAAGATGGTATAATCGAGTGGAAGATCATTTTTGGGAGCGATGGGCACTTCAAAAGTAAGGATCGCCGGTTCACAACCTTCTGCTACCGCTCCATCCAAACTAAGCGTGGAGGCCACGACATCCAAGGTCCCCGTACCAAAACTTTTGGCTTCCAAAAAGACCCCAGAATCGAAGGCATTATCTCCGACATCGGCGATTGCTAATTTGATAGTATAAGTTTCACAAGGCATGACGATTGCTTGTGCAGTTAAGACCGTCGTAAGGCCATCATAAACGGGTTGTAATTGGGAATTATTATTATTGACATAAAACTGACTGTAGGCAAGAGAGCCATTGGGCGGAGAACAATTGGCCAAAATACCACCGGAAGAGCCGACCACTCCTGAATTAAGGTTATTGATTGTAACGGGCAGGTTGGTACCGGGGATTAAGGCGATGTTGGCGCCATTATTTTCAAAAGGACCAGTAATTCCGGGACCAGAAATAAAGAAACCAAAGACATCATTGAAATCATTGCAGGTGTATTCTGGATACTCTTCTGATGCAAAGACATACTTGAATTGTAGCGTATCCGAAATAGGGGTAAAGGTAATGGTAAAAACAGCTAAGTCTCTTACGACATCTGAAGCTACTTGGACGACATCTGGATCAGTAGCAGGACTATTGGCCGCATTACTCGCAAAATCACTTCCATTGGCTTCGGAACCGACCACTCCCGCCGGTGGATTAGAAGCGGCTCTTCCTGAGGTCATTAAAATTCCTCTATCGATTCCCAAGGAAGGTACGCCATTTTTAAAAAAGCCAATGGCCGCATTATCTCCCGCAAAATCAACGTCGATGACTTCCACTCCTTCTCCGAGAAATACATTTCGGATCAGGTTCTCTGCATCCAATGGAGGGGTATTGGCATCCAGTACCTCTAACTGCGCTTGCAGTGTTCCCACCCAAAAAAGGATGCCCACTAATAAACAAATTCTTCTCATGGTTTCCATCGACCTTTTTTTGCTATCGGAGTAAATTCACTTCACCAGAAACAGTCTCTTCTGGATCCGTATCAGAAAGTTGATAAATGATTTGATAAATGTATACGTCTGCCTGAGCAGGACTTCCATCAACCATTCCATCCCAGCCTTGACTTGGATTTTCATTATTATAAACTAACTGCCCCCAACGGTTAAATATTTTAAATTCTTTGATGATAGGTGGATTGCTTTCAGAACCTCCAACATAGTTGAAGAAGTCATTATTGCGATCGCCATTCGGCGTGAATATATTAGGGAAATTGATGTTTTTATTGGGTAAGATCTCGAAGGTAATCGTAGCGATTGCGGCACAACCATTATCATCGGTAATCTGAACTTCTATTTCCATTTCGGTACCTTCTCCATCAAAAGAAGGAACAGAGAAGGTTCCAAATTTAGGGATAGTCGTTTGCCCCAAAGAAGCCCCATCTAAATACCATTCATAAGTAGCATTAGACAATCCTGGCATGGTCATCACTTGCGCAAAGATCAAGTTATTTTCAAAGGCCTCGGTAATGACCGTTTCTGTATTGTCTAAAATCTGGAAATCATTGATGAGGGTTGGATCATAAATAGAAACCACTGTGGTTTTTACTTGAGAAAAACACTTGCCTTCGTCCATAGCCGTTACTTCATAAGTAGTCGTCATCTCTGGGGAAACACTAATCGGATTTCCGCTACCTATAGCAGCTCCACCTTGTACGGCCCAAGTATAAGTCGCATTAGGAATATCGGCCTCTGCCGTTAAAATCACTTCCTCACCGGGACAACTATTTTGGCCAGCAATGTCCAATAAATTAAAATCTTCTGCCACTTTTATTTCCAGACTAGAACTATCTATACAAGCTCGATTACTAATTCCTCGCGAGTAGGTCGTATTCCCTAAAACTTGCGTCACAAAAACAGGATTCGTCGAAGAGGTAACCGCTCCTGCCGTTGGCATCCAATCATAAGTGATAAACGGAAAGTCATCGACATCATAAGGGGTAGATAAAATAGTAATCGTATCGCCGATACAGAATTCTTCTTGATCCGGAACGGTAAATAAATCTAGACTCGGGAGCGAATCTACCACGACTACAATTGAATCAAAAACCGTACAGGTACCAACCACCAAAGTAGATAGATAAGTAGTCGTGGCACTAGGATTGACTTCGATCGTTTCATTATCCAAGAGCATAATGGAAGGATGGGGTCGCCAAGTTTGACCGACTCCGTCGGTAGTCGACTCAGAGTTGATAATTATTCTTTCTCCTAGACAGATAAAGAGAGAATCGCCTTCTGTAATTTCGATATTCGCTGGAAGGACTTCAATAGCGACAGAACCTGTTTGGCTACAAAAAGCCCTATCACTTTCTGCATTCAATGTATAAACGGTATTGACATCAGGAGTAGCAATTGGTCCAGAAACGGTATTATTTGGACTTAAGAAAAAGTCTGGTGTCCAGACGTAATTGGTAGACGTTACGGGAATACTATTGGCTAATTGGATAGATGAATTTTGGCAAATGGTAGAATTGTCTACCAAAGTTGGAAAATCAAAAGGATCGACTTGAATAGTCACTGTATCCGAGGCAGAACAACCTAAAAGACTAACGGTAGCAACATAAGTAACATCCGCTTCTGGGTCTGCGGTTATGAGCGGATCATTGGGACTACTGATATCTGTGCCAGGAGTCCAGACCAAGTTGGCATTATTGACATTATTAATGGCATTTAAAGGCACACTACCTCCTACACAAAAAGTAGTATCGCCAAGGATGTCGATTTCTAATTCTGGATCCGTTAGTTCTAACCAAACAGAATCTCGATCAAAACAAAGACCTAAGGTTCCATCTACTCTAACGTAGCCACTACTGATCGGAGTCGCTAGAGGATCACTAATTTGATTGTCATCAAAAATAGCACTTGGGGTCCAAGCATATTGATTGGCACCAGAAGCACTTAATTGTACCGCTCCTCCTCCTTCACAAACAAAGGCAGTATCCTGCCCAGCTAAGATATCCACAAATAATTCATCTCTCAATTCGATTACTAAAGTGGTATAAATAAACTGTCCACAACCAAAATCTCTCGTCAAAGAAATCTCAATAGTCTCTAGACCTTCTGGAACACCATCGGTTAGAGGTTTGATTGGAAATTTAAATTGAGTTTGGCCAGGTTGGAAGGTAATGGTATCTGGAAGATTTAAGGTATAATCATCTCCAAGAGTAGCCGTCCCCCCAATTAAGACTTCATAAAAAGTAACTTCTGATTCAGGTAAGGGAATAGAGATAATCACTTCATCTGGCACGACGGTACACTCTTCTACGAGGTATTCGATTCCAGAAAAATATTTGGTGGCAAGAGTCGGTGTTCCTCCTTGAATTTCTGAGATAAAGACCCCAGAATCAAATACATCATCTCCCCGATCTCCAATGGCTAATTTTAGGTGATAAGTTTCACAAGGGGTTACTTTCTTCCGAGCCGTGAGTGTTTTTTTGGCACCCAAAAAATCAGAAGTCATTCCATCATAACTAAGACTTCTCCCTCCTGGGGAAAGTGGATTGGAGGCATCCAACTCATTGCTTCGATAATATTGCCAATTGATCGTATGATTGATGGAGTTGACTTCCACCGGGATGGTCGTTCCCGGAATCAAAGCAATATTTTCCTGACCATTCAAACTCGGCAGTCCTGTTATTCCGGGGCCAGAGACTAAGAAGGCAAAAATATCATTGAGGTTTTGATTGATGTATTCTGCATATTCTTCAGAAGCAAAAACATATTCGAAAGTCAATTCATCGGTGGGTACAAAAACGTCGACCTCTACCACACAGGCATCAAAAGAAGGATTACCAATGGATAGAGAATCCAAATCTGGATCTCCCAAATTCCCCAGACCTTCATTTGAATTGAATCCAACATTGGGTCCAATCGCATTAGCGATATTACCGGAGGTGAGTAATAATCCTTTTTCCATGCCCAGATTAGAATCATCGCCTGAAAAAACACCGTATTGATCTTCATCACAAATAATGGTATCAATCGTAACGGTCATTTGAGGTGTCGCGATATTGTCTATGATGGTTTGGTCATCACTATTTCCTTGCACCGTGATTGGCAGTGGCGGATCGCAAGGCTCTTGTAGACATTCCCAAAAACCACGAAAGCCGGAAGCGACGGTTGCATTATTGGAAGTAAATTGAATGGTAAGACAACCACTTGTTGCGGTCAAAGAAGCACAAACTCCTCCACCTCCAGTTACACCATTATTAGCAAAAGGATTTTCTGCACCATAGATTTCAATCTGTGGGGCATTGGTATCCGGTCCATCAAAGAAGACCAATTGATCCGTTCCATCTTCTAGTTCATAAAATTCGAGATCGAATTTCAAACAACTGTGAATATCTTTGGGGCAGATGGTAAAGATGTGATTTTCGTTATTCCCATAATTCCCCGCAGCTCCTCCGGTATCATAAATTTCTCCTTCACAAGCCTCACTTCCCCCCGAATCTATATTGACTATTGGTTTTTCTGGTTCTATACAAAGTTTAAAACCTCCCGAATTGCCAATGGGGGTAGAAGACCAATCATTGACGCGAACAAAATAGCGTATCCCGGGCGTCAGAGCGGGCGGGGTCAGGACGACCTCATTGGTTCCTGGATCCGAAGAAGAGGAGGCACAGGCCAATAGAAATAATTCGTCGAGGGCACATACATCTCCACGATAGATCGCAATTTCTGGATTGACGATTGGGGAGGCCCCCGTCATGGGATCGGGACATCCGATCACAGAGATCATATAATCTAAAATTGTATCAGAAGATACAAAAGAAAACCAAACATCTCGCTCTGGAGTACCCACCCAACAAAAAGGAGTATTATCATTGCCAATATTCGTTGGAGTGGCATCCACATTATTATAGATCGTGGTATCAGAACACACTGGAGCCAAGCCAAGGTTAATAATACCGGAACAATCGTCATTGACGGGTTGTGCCCAAGAGTTAAGCGCTAGAAACAGAAAAAATAAGGTAAAAGGTGTTCTCATTTTTGCAATTTGATAGGACGGAAAAATCCGCCATTTAGGTTTGTGGTCAATCTTCGTTTTGATGATTCTTTCGAGAAAGGTAAACGTTCAAAATAAAAAGATACTGTGAAGAGGTCTTCTTTCTCTTTTGAACAATTACGGATTACAGGAATCTGAATACACGGTATCTTTACTAAATATATTGAAGGGTTCTTTTCCCTTACGCTGCATTAGGGATTTGTCTTTGCCGACTGCTTTATAGCTATGGCAAGAATATATATTGCCAATGATCAAGGTCTATTATTTAGCTATTATCAAACCCCTCGTTAATTTCACTTCTTCATTTTGGAAATGAAGATGATAGATGCCTGTAGATAAATCTTGTAGATCTAAACGTTCTTGAGAATCGCTCATCATTTTGGTATATAGTACTTGTCCGTTCGCATTCGTTAAAGATATTTGAATGGTTTGGGCGGAAGAATAATCTTGCACATCAATGTTTACAAAGTTCGTAGCAGGATTTGGAAAAACATTCAATTTTGAGGCTAAGACGGATTCTTCGATACCAACTGTTGGATTGATATTGATGTACATGGTATAAGATTCTGAGCTAAAGTTAATACCATCACTTACCTTAAAAGTAAAGTTATCATAAGGTTCGCCAACACCATCATCAAGGGGAAGGTAATTGAGTTTATCCAAATCCGCGATATCAATCACTTGTCCTTCACTGACTAGTGCCCCAAAAACATGTAAGATACCTTTGGTTGGTAGACTTACCAATTCGATGGCTGCAAAAGTATCCCCAGCGTCTTCGTCAGAAAAATTAAAATCATTTGTTGAAAAAGTATAAGGTGTTTCTCGTTCTGTAGAAACTGTATTGTCTGTGGATAGCGGTGCTTTATTGAGATTTAAGGTAAATAGGAATTGGTCAAAACTATTATCTCGGTAAGAGAAATAAACTTTCGATTTGTACTCAAAATCATACCTATTGAAATTAAAACCAGCGGGAGCCGGAATAGCGACCAAATCAGTTTGGTCATAGAAGTAAAGGAAATTATCAAAGTAAGCATCTCGGTAAGCCAGTAAGTGTCCTTCTTTGAAATCTCGATAAAAGGTATTGTATTCTCTGGTCCCAGGATTTGGAACAACTTTATAATCGGTTCCATCAAAAACAACCAAATTATAGAAAAAATTAGCATCTCTAAAAAGCGGATAGAGGTAATCATCAGACTCCTGAGGTCCAGTCATAAAGAAAAAAAACAAACCAGCGGGATTAGGTAATTCTTTCCAAGTATTTCCTGGTTCTAATTCAAATATCGTTGCATCAAAATTATCATCATTAAAAGAGAAAAACAATTGATCATTGATACTACCGACAAAACTATTAACTGCCACAAAATTGGTAGGCAAAGGAAGGAGGGTCAAAGAGGAGCCATCGAAAAAGAAAAGAGAGGCATTAAAATTGACATCATTGATATTTAGGTATAGCCCTTCATTTGTCTGAGCAACAGAAGAAAGGAAAGGAGAATCGTAAGGTATGCTTTTAGGAGTAAAAGTAGCTCCGTCATAGGCATAAATGAGATCATTATTAAGTGCATCTTCTAAAGTCACATACATTACATCGTCAATCGTTCCTAAAAAATTTCCATAAGTCAAACCCGCCGGAAGACTAGCAGGAATAAAATCAGTACCATCATAGAAGCCAAATATCTCGTCAAAATTGGCATTAAATACCGTAAAATAAGGTATCCCATTGGCGGTAAATTCATAGCTACCAAAAAAACCATCAGGGTCTGTCTCAAATAAGAGATTCAATCCTGTTTCGTTCAGCAAAACTACTGAATTGACGTAAGCAGAACTATTATAAACCAGGTAATGATTATCTCCTTCAGACCCTGTAACGTAAGTGAAGCTTAAATTTGCCGGAGCACTCAATTCTATAAATTCATTTTCATCGTAAGAAAATATTCTACTGTTTCCATAATTTTCTTGTAAAGCGAGATAGGCAACATCCTCAATTTCTCCGATGTACTCATCAAAAAATAATCCACTCGGTGTATCTATTTTTTCAAGATCAAATTGAGCTCCCAAAAGGCCTGGTAATAAAAATACAGCTAATAGGGAAAGTAATTGTTTTAACATAAGGAAACTCTTTAGGGTGATTGATATCAAAATAAATATCTGATCAGAACTTTCAAAAAAATTAGAACGATCAAGTAAGTGACGGAACAAAATTAATCTTAATTTATTTGATTTTGATAAAATTGCTAAATGATTGACTGGTAAGGAAATCG
>CAYQRA010000012.1:0-25861 GCA_964419315.1 uncultured Saprospiraceae bacterium
AATTCCTCTAATTTCTTGACCAATCCAGCCTCTGTATATCTTGCGGGAGGACGGGTAAAACGCTCCATAGCAGTAAAAGTGCGGAGGGCTAATTTTTGTCCAACGGACAATGGAGGGAGCATACCAGATGCTTCGTTCTCTTCCTCTTCGTCATCTTCTTTTGACGCTAGGTATACTTTGAGGAAACCATCAAATTTCAGGACTTCTCCTTCCGCTCTTAATCTGGCATCTGGAAGAGTTGATATTCCGATATCTACCACGGTTTTCTCCAATTTGGCATTGGCCATTTGAGAAGCGATGGTTCTTTTCCAAATCAATTCATAGACGCGTTGTTGATCGTGATCAGTAGCGACTACTTGACGGTCGATATAAGTTGGTCGAATGGCTTCGTGCGCTTCTTGCGTATTTGACTTTTTGCTTTTGAAGCGTCGTGTCTCTAAATAATTTTCTCCATAGCTAGAGACAATCTCTGTAGCGATATTGGTCAGTGCCGTTTCAGAAAGGTTGACGGAATCGGTACGCATATAGGTGATCATACCTGCTTCGTAGAGTCGCTGTGCATTGACCATCGTTCTTTTTACGGAGAAACCTAATTTTCGACTCGCCTCCTGCTGTAAGGTAGAGGTGGTAAAAGGAGCCGTTGGTTTTCGCGTAAGCGGTCTAAGTTCAATATTATTGATGGTATAAGCGGCGCTTTTGCATTTTTCTAAAAAAGCTTGCGCATCCGCTTCACTATTATACTTGGTGGGCAATTCTGCTTTGAGCGGAACCAATTTGCCATTTTCATTTTTGACATTAAAAACGGCGGACACCTTATAATAAGGCGTCGGTTTGAATCCTTGAATTTGTCTTTCTCTTTCTACGATCAATTTGACCGAAACAGATTGAACTCGTCCGGCAGATAATTTTCCTTTGACTTTTTTCCAAAGGATTTCTGACAATTCAAATCCCACTAGACGATCTAAGATTCGCCGTGCTTGTTGGGCATCGACAAGATTGAGATCTAAAGTTCTAGGATTTTGAATCGCACTTTGGATGGCGGGTTGGGTAATTTCTCTAAAAACGATTCGTTTGGTCGTATTTTCATCGAGTCCTAAAACCTGGCAAAGGTGCCAAGAAATAGCTTCTCCTTCGCGATCCTCATCCGTCGCGAGCCACACTTCATCCACTTTTTTCACCAAATCTTTCAGGTCCTTAACGACCTTCTTTTTATCATCGGTAACTTCGTATACTGGGCTAAATCGATTTTCGATATCTACCCCACCGTTGCCTTTCTTTAAATCCCGAACGTGACCGAAACTAGACTTCACTGTAAAATCTGATCCTAAGATTTTTTCAATGGTCTTTGCTTTTGCCGGAGACTCCACAATCAATAAATTCTTCGCCATGCCTAGTTGAGTATTAAATTCTAGTTAAGAATAGGAGGAATTAAATTATCCTCACAATTAATGAGCCTGATTTTCAGATTTAGTAATCTTTAACCCGTAAATCCCAAAAATATGGTCGGGTAAATAAAAAATCCTGAACCACTTTACACCTATATATGCTATAGTTTTACACAAAATCAGAATGCAAAAGTAGAAATTTTAACTAAGCATCAAAAAAAAATAATCTTATGAGGAAGAAAAACGACCAAAAAAAGAAGCTTTTAGCGCTTGCCTTAAAAAAAGCCAGCACAAAAATCTGTGCTGGCTTTTTTAATATTCGCATCGACTAAAAGTCGGATTATTTATTTTCTGGCGGTGCGCTAAGAATTCTTTTTTCTTCGTGAATCACTTCTCCTGCTGCTTGTTTTTCGATCCGTTTTTTTTCTCGATATTCTTTATAAAACGTTATTTGTTCCTTGATTTTCAGTTCTTTACGATTGAGGTTGCGATGATAAGAGATAATGATAAAGCGAGCCATATCATCTGGTTCGTAAATTCCAAGATCTTTTAAATAAGCAGACAATCTTGATCCTTGGTAAAAGCTCCAATTGACCATCATCCAACGCCCCAGACTAAAATGAAGTTTACGGCTAACGACCTCTTCTGGCGCCACTTTAAATTTCTTTTTAGAACCCTCATCAATCAGCTTATTGAGTTGAATAAAACAATCTGCCAAATCTTTGGGAATATACACACGGTTGAGGTATTCCTTTTTTATCCGCTTTTGATATTCCGCTTCAATCGCTCCTTCCGTAGAAGGCGGAGTGAACTCTTTTTGAGTAAATGCAAAAACAGAAAGAGTCGACATTATCAATAATAAACAAAGCTTTCTCAACATAGGATGCAAGTATTTTCAGTTTTTTCAATAAGGGATAGAAAAATAGATTAATCTCTTTTCGTCAATGTACTAAGAGCAGACCTACTGAATAACGAAGTAAAGATAAGGTCTTATTGCTGAGGTAGATGTTAACATCTCTTAAGGTTTCCAAAGAAGTTCTAATATTATTTTAAAAACCAAGTTAAATACACTATAATCTAAATTCATTTTCATTTTGAGCTTGTCTTTTTGTCCTACTCTTCGTCTCGTACTCGTTATGATAGCTGAGGCTATCAAACTCCGTGCGTTCCTTGATTAGAGCAAAAATTCATAGCTCAAAATACTAACTAACTTAAATTACAGTGTATTAAATATTTTTGACCAAATGAGTTCATTTATAGGGCAAACGCATTAAAATTAACAGAGCCAGAACCACCACAAAACGAGGTGAAGAATAGATTATAATTGACGCGCATAGAAATTTCTGTTTCCTATTTACTTTTGCTGCCTTTGCCCTAGTTCATTTACCTTCCATTTTTTGTTGAAATAAAAAAAGCATTATGTTTGATAGAAAGATTTTATTGTTTTCTAAATCGCCAAGACGTCGACAGTTGTTGGCAGAAGCGGGTTTTGATTTTGAGGTAACGAGTATGGACGTGGATGAAAGTTATCCGGCGGAGATGGAAGCGGCTAAGGTGGCGGAATATATCGCGGGGAAGAAAGCGCGGGCAGCGCGGAACTTATTAAAAGAAAAGGAAATCATTTTGACCGCAGATACTATTGTGGTCTTGGAGGATCGGATTTATGAAAAGCCTAAAGATCGCGCAGATGCGATTCGGATATTGAGTGAACTCTCCGGGCAGGTGCATGAGGTGATCACTGGCGTTTGTCTGTTGTCCACAGATTTGGAACATTCTTTTTCTGGCCACTCGAAAGTACATTTTGCCAGCCTGTCTTTGGCTGAAATAGAATATTATATTGATCGCTGTGCTCCTTTTGATAAAGCGGGTGCGTATGGCGTACAAGAATGGATTGGCCATTGTAAGATTCATAAAATCGAAGGGACTTATGCCAATATCATGGGGCTCCCCGTCGACTTGGTGTATCGAGAGTTAATGACGCATTTTAAATAGTCCATAGGGTTCCGAGCCGCAAGCACCTCCAAAGTCTTGCTCCCAACTATTGATTTTTCAATATCTCCATTTTCTGATCCTTAAAAGGACTTTGTCTCTTTAGATTATTCTTAAGCACCATCTGTCGGGCAGCTCAAAGCTGCGCGACAGATTACACGCCTAATTTTTAGCGAATAAGCGAAAACATTTTTAAACGGATCAAGTAGTAATAATAGGTGTCGGACAAGACCTTCTTTTATTCCATTTTAAAAAAATAAAATATTCATCCATCCTGATTGCTCCGACTTTTTATAATCCCTAGCCACAGAAAAAACACCTTTCTTTTTTACCAATACAAAATTATAGTTCCAACGCTTTTCCTCCTTTCACAAACGACTAGAGCTTCCCTTTTTATTTTCACTATCGCAACAAGTTGTTCGATTCCGAACGTAATTAAATAAAAAAATATTCATAAACAACTGTCAATCAACAGATTCGTTTTTGGCACAGCCATTGGCCTAGCAAAAGTATATTTATCAATAAGAATTTTTAACTGATAAATAGCGCCTCTTTTTCAAAGGAAGAAGAGGATTCTAAAAAAGAAATCAGGGAATAGTGGTGGAAGTATAAAAAGAAGACTTTAAAAGATCGTCAATCGGATTTTAGAAAATACTTCATCGAAATTCCAACGTCGGCCATCGAAATTAGAGGAATCTGATTTTCTTTTTTGGCAACTTGACTTCATTACTAAGCGTAAAAATAGTCGCAAAAAAAGTCGATAATCTTTTATCGATAAATTTTAATCCTTGGTGAGTAGAATAGCGGTGTTGGTCTAGCAAAAGCTAAAACGGAGCAACTTTTTGATTTCAAAGTCGTCGTTCTAATAAACACCAAATCACTATTCCTTCTATTGAAAATTAAAATAATTTGGCCTCGTCATATACGCTAAGTTCAATTATTATTTTTTAAACCTTTAAACCATTATCAGATGAAAACCTTTAAGTCCGCATTGTACAGCCTTTTAGTATTAGCCGCTACCCTATTCAGCACCCAAGCATTTGCAGGAAATATTGTAGAGAACAAAAGTATCGAAGTCAGGTCTGCATTGAGCAAAATGATTCAGAATCCAAATTTGAAAGACAACGGTATCTCAGAAGCAGAATTGTATCTACAATTTAAAATTGATGAAAAAGGAGAAATCATCTTGATGAATATCAATACCGATAGTGATTATTTGGTAGCTTTTGCAAAAGAAAAATTGCACCACCAAAAATTGGATTTAGTAGACGTTCCTCCAAATTCCGTTTATAATTTGAGAGTAAAATTTGAATTGAAGTAAACATAAGCTCGAATCGAGCTGATCAAGATAAATAGCAAAAAACCAAAGTTTTATGAGCAGGTAAGTCTTCGGACTTACCTGTTTTCTTTTTGATGGATTAGCGGATTTTCTTTAGCACCAATTCTTTTTTAGTAATCGCCTTAGCGTGATTGGGATTCAAGTGCAAGGTGATTTCATAATTTTTAAGCGCTAGCTGGTATTGACGGAGCTCTAGGTAGGCATTGCCGATATTGAAAAAGATACTGGGATTCCTCTTGTCCAATTGAGCAGCTTTTTGATAGGCCACCAAAGCTTCCTTTACTTTTCCTTGGCCTTTGAGTAAGACTCCTTTATTGAGATAGGCCACGGAGATATTCGGATCAAGCGCTATGCAGCGTTCATAATAATCCATTGCCTCTTGACGCTGATTACTCAGGTGAAGCATATGACCCAATTTAAAATAAATACTCCCAATATTTGGATTTACTTTTAACGCGTGTTGATACCATTTGATCGCTTCTGCATTGTCTTTCTGCTTTTCATAAATCCTTCCTTTTCCCATATAAACGCGCCACCAATTTGGATTGATCGCAATCGCCATCTCATAAGCGGCCAAAGCGGCCTCCATTTTTCCCAATAAGCGCAAACTTTGCCCCTTATTATAATAAGCCTCTTCATTCCGAGGATTTATGGCCAACACCTTATCATAACCAAGGATAGCTTCCTTGAATTTCTTTTGTCGGAAAAGGGCATCCGCTTGATTCATATATAATTCTTCGTTTGCCTCTGAATTATTCGCTCCAACATTTATCCTGACCCCACCAATATTGATACTAGTATCTATGTTTTGAGTAAGTCCAAGAACATTAATATTACCAAGGGTATTTTCGACATTTTTGCCCGGATCATTTTCCTCTTTCTTCTCTTCTAGGGATTCCAATTTACCTCCTTCAATCAATCTTTTAATCGCTTGTACAATTTGTACATAAGGTTCTTCTAGCGTCCCCCATTTATTACTGACGATGGGTACCTTCCTCGGAGGTAATGCGACAAATTTTTGAAGAAGTGTATCCTCCCACATACAAGACTTGGTAATAATTGGGATCAAGTGAACTTTTGGATTTTCTGCGCAGTGGATTGCTTGCGGTAGAAAGGTATTATAAAAAAAATCAGAAGCAATAAAAGTGGAGCTAACCAACAGTAAAATCAAATCGGATTGCTTTAACTGTTCAAGGATTACTAGTTCCCGTTCACTTCCAGCAGCCACTAGTCCATTATGCCAAGTCTCCATTTTTCCATTTCGTTCTAAAGGACTCAACTGGGAAAGCAAATGCTTTAAGGCTGCTTCGTCTTGACTTTCGTAGGCGATAAATACTTTTTGTTTTTTGGTTTTTGCCATGGATGGAAATCTTATAAATCGATCTTTTAGTTTATTTTTCTACGATAAAGATAAGCGTTTTGATTCACATCCTCTTCAACTAATTGAAACCCCAGCTTTTCTAAAATCTTGATCGAGGCAATATTCTGCTTATTACTCCAGGCTAAGATCTCCTTGATGGTTTGCTGTCTTTCGACGGTCTCTATTAGAACTTTGACAATTTCTTTGCCCAAGCCCTTTCCCCAAAATTTCCGACCTATCGAATATCCTATTTCGCATTCCCGTTTTTTCTTTTCATCAAACCGATACATCACACTTCCAATTAGCTCTTTGGTAGTCTTCAATTCTACCGCTTTCCTCAGTGTTCGAATCTGTTCTTTTTTTATTGCTTTGTTTTGCACATATTTTTTAGCGTCGGCTATCGTTTCCATCGGCTTACTACCTCTGTATTTCATAGCTTCCTTGTCAGAATAAATGTCAAATAAATCGGCCATATCTTCCATTCTCAAATCCCTGAATATTATCCTGCTAGTCATTTTAATTCGTTTAGTTCACTTTTCTTTAAAGTCTTAAGGATGAGAGCAAATTAGTTTTATTTTTTACCTTTTGGTAATAGATCACAAAACCAAAAACCTGTAGAAGATTCCTTTGGCACTTCTCCATCATCGGCTTGCTTCGGGCTTTTATATTCCCTAAACACCTTTTCGCCAATTGAAAACTCAATAGGGGTACTAAAAATCGGACCATCATAACAGAAGCTATGAAATTCGCCATTTTCGCCACAAGGATCGACATTGGAAGGTAAGTCCTCCAAAAATGCTCGATCAATCGTTCGCCCAACAAAAGAAGCGTCTAAGTATTTTGCATTGATACAAACTATAATTGCTTTAAATCCGAGATCAATAAATTCTAATAAAAGTTCTTTGGTATCCCGCTTCCAAATGGGGAAACAAGCTTGTAGATCCATTTCCTTTAATTGAGCTTCCCGATAGGAACGAAGATCTTCTAAAAAGATATCTCCAAAAGCCGAAACGGTAAACTCTTCGGAACGGAGTTGTTCCAATTGTTCTTTCATTTTACTTTCATACACTTCCATGCTTGGTGCTTCTGGTAATTCAATCGTTTTAGCTCGAATTCCAATGGATGCTATCTGCTTTTCCAATAAAGCTCTTCGGAGCCCATGCATCGTTACTCGGTCATAATGGGTATTGACCGATGTTAGTAGCAGTGCTACTTCATAATTTTTGTCTTGCAAGAGATAGTACAAGGCTAAGGAGGCATCTTTGCCACTACTCCAGTTTAAATATGTTTTTTGTTTTTTCATTTACGCAAATATGGGTGAGAAAACTAGCGACAGAAGTCAAAATATTTCCTTCATCACTAGTCCAGTGCCTAAGAATAAGCTAAAGGGACAAAGCGGTAGTAAGTACTAGGACAAAATAAATCACTACTCCACTTCCTTTTCCTCTTGTAATTCAAGTATTTTTTCTGCTTGTTGGTAATAATGCATCAGTTGTCTTTCTCGGGCAGCAAGTTCATATATTCGATTGGATATCAATTTCAGATTTGATTTTGCATTCTGTTCTAGGTTGACATCTTTTGAATTAAATATTTCGAACATCTCCATTGCTGGTTCAAAGGTCAATTTCTGTTGGCCGTAAATTTTAGAGAGAATTAATAATTTATCATAATCAATATTCACGATTAGCGGATGAGATTTAGCAATATCCCAGGCATCATTGGCTGGAAACCTCCCCATAAAACTGCCTTTGGTAAATAGCTGTTCTAAAAAGACTTCTTTATCTTTTATGAATTCCGCTAGGAATACGTCGTCTCTAGAAAGACTATCTAAGTTTTTATTCATCTTCTGATGATAGGGAACCCATTCTCCCAATAGTCCTATATTGTCTTTTACTTCAGATTTGATTTTGATTAGCAATTCTTCTGATTCTTGTCGTTTTTTTCTTTCCTCAATTCTTTCGCTTAAGTACAAACCTAGTACTACGCTAAATACAATTAAGATAAATTGAGTGATTATTCCTTTGATTTCCATATTTATTTTTTCATTAGAGTTTATTCAAATGTTTGATTCCAAACTACCTAATTCTGGTCTACTCCCCCCCGCATCCGAAGTTCGGATTTTTTAAATAGATAAATGGCTATTATGGTGTTTAGTATCCAAGGAAGCCATGCTGAAATTCTATAGATGGGTATAAATTCTATGTTGAACAGTAAGGGGATCAGTAGTAAGGTTCTTTGAGGAATAGAGGCAAAAGTCAACCCATAATTAATGAACATCCACTTTTTGTGATTCGTAATATCTCCCGCTCTTATGGAGACCATAGCAAGCACTACGGTCGACATCCACAATATCGCAAGAATCGAAAATCCAAGGCTTGATATTATTCCCCCCATTGCATATTGAGCAATCCCAAAACCGACCACCGAACTTATTAAAACAGAAATAAAATAAACATAGCCTAACTTTCTATGTAGACCTAAATAATTTCTTTTTGCATTTGTTAAAAATTGAATGGGGCCTATAAAAATGGCAATAATCCCAAAGAAAATATGGGATTTAAAGCAGAGTCTATATACATAGCTAGAAGAAATTTCTTTGTTTTTCATGATCCCAGATATCTCATGTTGAAAAAAATGCATCGACATTATCAACATTGTTATAGCTCCAACATAGAAAAACCCGATAAGTAAATTCTTTTTCATTCGCATTAAGTTGCAGGTTAGGTAAAATCTGAAAGTAGTACAAAATTCATCTAAAATTCTCAATAATTCCCAAACCCCTCAATCATGATGCACCGCCAACTTTCGCATCCGCTTCGCCTCCTTCTCCCCTAGATACCGATCAATAAAATGATGTGCCACATACAACATCGGAATCAACAAAATCGCCATCAAAACTTTATACCCATAATTC
This sequence comes from uncultured Saprospiraceae bacterium, assembly GCA_964419315.1. Taxonomy (GTDB): domain Bacteria; phylum Bacteroidota; class Bacteroidia; order Chitinophagales; family Saprospiraceae; genus CALLVY01. Next base: position 8,988 of record CAYQRA010000012.1, read on the forward strand.
ACCGTCCCTACAGCCAAAAAGCGACTCATCGGCCATTGTTGAGGACCAATCACAAAGGCAATATACAAAACCACAAAGCTGTCAATCAACTGAGAAACCATTGTAGAAATCGTCGCCCGCAACCAGATTTTATTTTCTCCTGCCACTACTCTTACTCGATGAAAAACCATCGCATCAATAATCTGCCCAAGCAAAAAAGCCACCAGAGATCCTACAATAATCCAATTACTTTGACCAAATACATTGGCAAAAGCCAATTGCATATCCGGTACTCCATTGTCCGCACCAATCCCCACCCACCAATCTGCTGGCGCCAAACGGATGGATAAAAATACCATCAAAAAAGCATAGCTAATCAATCCTGCCGTTAGATAGGATAAAAGTTTTACACCACGTTTACCATAATATTCATTGATGACATCCGTCATCACAAATACCACTGGCCAAAGCAAAACGCCAGCTGTAAACATCAAAGAACCCGATTCTCCAAAGAGATTCCAATTCATAGATTCCCAACCAAAGGTATCTTCTAGGGCAAATATTTTTACCCCCACAAATTCTGCCACCAAAGCATTGGTTACAAAAAAACCACCAAGGATGACAAATAATCGGGTTGCTTTTTGAGAGAGTACATTCTTCATAAACTTAGGTTTTAAGGAGGCACTATCTAGCGCGCAACTTGAAGTTAAACGTCAGATTTTTATAAGATTAACAAACCATGTTCTCGTAATAATTCCCAAGATTCGCTTTGGCAAAAATCTGCAAAACTTCCCCAATCATTCCCTTCATAAGTCTCAGCCATTGCTTTCCAAGTAAAGGGTTTTTCAAAATCAGAAATCAATTGCGGCAGGATATTCGCGAGCCACTCTCCTTCTGCTTGAGGGAAAGTCAAAGCCAAGGTGGTCTTTTTATTTTGGAAAAGAATCTCTACCATGGGCACCGCTTTTCCTTTTCTATTTTTTTCAAAATAATGTACCTCCGGATTTCCTCCTAGCCAGACCATTTTGCTATGTGGTCGATTTTTTTGCTCTTCTTCTTCACTAATCGCTTCTGCGATAAAATCAATCGGCACACTCGTTTCCGGCACTACAAAATCAAACCACTCTTGCAAAGGAAATTCAAAGCAAATGCCATGCATATAATTAAACAAAGATTTCTTCAAACCTTCACTAAACAACTCATGTTCTGTTCCTTCAGGATCATCGTGGTACAAATCATTATTAGCAAAAGTCCCAAGACCCGGTCCAATCTCTGCGACCTGATAAGCCGCAGGATCTAAACCAACAGGGCTATGCGCCGTCATCGCAAACTGATGCCAAAAGCCAGATTCTAAAACACCCGTTTCAAAAAGCTGTCGAACCATCTCCAAGGCATCAATGGTTTCTTGGGCCGTTTGGGTAGGAAAACCATACATCAAATAGGCATGTACCATAATCCCCGAGGAAGTAAAATTGCGAGAGACTTTAGCGACTTGTTCTACCGTCACTCCTTTTTTCATCAAAGCCAATAAACGATCTGAAGCGACTTCCAAACCACCCGAAACGGCAATGCAGCCAGAAGCTTTTAGCAGACGGCAAAGGTCTTCGGTGAAGTTTTGTTCAAATCGGATATTCGTCCACCAAGCGACGGTGATGCCGCGTTTGATAATTTCAAGTGCGAGGTCGCGGAGTAGCGCGGGAGGCGCGGCTTCGTCGACAAAGTGAAAACCATGTTGTCCCGTTTGGGCAATAATCGTTTCGATCCGATCGCAGAGTAAGGAGGCATTGACCGGTTCATAGCGTTGAATATAATCTAGGGTGACATCGCAGAAACTACATTTGCCCCAATAACAACCATGTGCCAGCGTCAATTTATTCCAGCGGCCATCGCTCCAAAGACGATGCATTGGGTTGGCGATTTCGATAACGGATAAATATTGATCGAGAAAGAAGTCACTATAATCTGGTGTGCCAACATCTCGTTGTGGAACATCCAATTCTTTGGAGCCATTGCAATATTGCACCATTCCGCCACGGAGTAAAAAAGTACGTTTCAAGGCACTAATTTCTCTTTTACCGGAAAAGTATTCATACAAATGCGAAAGCGGTGCTTCGCCATCATCCAAGGTAATATAGTCGACAAATTCAAACACTCTTTCGTCAGACAAAGATCTCAATTCTGTATTAACATAGCCACCGCCCATCAAGATTTTGGTATCGGGATAATGCTTTTTTATAAATTGTCCGCAGCGTAAAGCTCCATATAAATTGCCCGGAAAAGGCACACTAATCAACACCACTTCCGCTTGCTCTTTTTCCATTTTTTCTTTCAACAGATCTAGTAAAAAATCGTCGATAAAAGTGGGCGTACTTTGCAGCGCTTCATAAAGTGGATCAAAGGAAGTGGCGGTCCGCGCCAATCGTTCTGCGTAGCGACTAAAACCAAAATTAGGATCAATTAATTCTGCGATCAGATCAGAAATATCTTCTAGGTAAAGGGTGGCGAGGTGACGCGCTTTATCGCGAATGCCCATCGTTCCAAAAGCCCATTCGAGGTCGTCGACCTGATCAAAGCGTTTGGCTTCTGGGAGGTATTCGCCTTCGCAAATAATATGCGCTAGCGTAGGGTTTTTATCTTGTAGAAAATGAATAACGGGCGCTATGGTCTGAAGGTAATGTTTTTGTAAACCAATAATCCGAGCGGCATTTTCGGAAAGCTCTGCATCTGCTGGAATAGCTGCAAATAATTTTTGGAAACCTTCTTTGGAAAAGACTTTTAGGATCACCTCGATGCCCAAATCTGCCTGATGTGCAGGTATTCCTTTGGTCGCCAAAAAGCCTTTGATATAGGCCGTGGCGGGGTAAGGCGTATTGAGTTGGGTAAATGGAGGTGTTAGTAAAAGGGTCTTCACTGAAAAAGTGGCATTTGATGTAAGGTGAAGATAATTGGCTTTGAGGGATTTTGGCTTATAAAAGCTTGTATTTCCTTAAATAATTCCTTGAATAAAATAATTAGGATAGTAGGATATCGAATAACATTTGATGTTCGCCCCACGTCTGTTTAGTCCAATTGAATATTGGAAATTGATTATTTTTTATTGAATATTTCTTAATATCGAAAATGTTTTAAAACAGAAAAAAGGACAAATAAAAGTAGATAAAATAGGGCCTATCTTGAAGGTAGACCCTATTTTAAATACACTAAACCTTCTCTGGAATACGCTTCAAGGTTTCCAACAAATAAGGCCAGTACTTTTGTACCGAGCTAATCTGTACTCGTTCGTCTGGCGAGTGTGCTCCGCGGATATTCGGTCCGAAAGAAATCATTTCCATACCGGGATAATTCGTTCCCAAGATACCACATTCTAAACCTGCGTGACAAGCATTGACATGTGGCTCAGATTTAAACATTTCTCGGTATAGGTCACTCATCAAAGTGATGATAGCCGCTTGAGGATTCGGTGTCCAACCGGGATAAGAACCATCAAAACTCACCTCCGCTCCAATCAATTCAAAAGCCCCTTGGATGCTTCGGGCAATATCCCATTTCTCGGTATCTACCGAACTGCGACTCAAACAAAGGATGGTATAATCGCCATCTTTCACCAAGACCCGAGCCAAGTTATTAGAGGTTTGCACCAAATCTTTGATGTCAGGACTCATGCGAAAAATGCCGTTTGGGCAAGCATAAATAGCACGTAATAATTGCGTCTGAAATTTAGCATCAATCACTTTTGCTGGAGCAGCAATCTCTTCGAGCGTCCATTCAAAATCTGGGTCTGTTACTTTATTTTCTGTTTTTAATACTTGGGCCTCCGCTTCTACAAAAGTTTTAAAGGCCGCTGCATCTGCATTGGGAACCGCTAGTTCTGCAAAAGATTCTCTAGGAATGGCATTCCTCAAACCTCCTCCATCAATGGAAGAAATCGAGACAATAAATTTTTCATCTACCTGAAACAAGATGCGGTTGATCAATTTATTGGCATTCCCCAATCCTTTGTTGATATCCATTCCTGAGTGTCCGCCGCTCAATCCACTGATGCTTAGGCGAAAACCTTGACTGGCATGGTTGAGTTCTTGTTCTGCATATTTCCCCTTGGCCGTTACATCCACTCCTCCCGCACAGCCAATCGTCAACTCATCATCATCTTCGGTATCAAGATTGAGCATAATCGTAGCATCCAATAATCCACCTTTCAAACCCATTGCGCCGGTCATCCCCGTTTCTTCATCAATGGTAAACAAAGCTTCGATTGCAGGATGAACAATATCTGTAGATTCCAATAAAGCCATTATCGAGGCCACCCCAATTCCATTGTCGGCTCCAAGGGTGGTTCCTTCTGCCCTCACCCAATCGCCATCTACTTTCATTTTGATTCCTTCTGTTGCAAAATCAAAAACAGTATCTGCATTTTTTTGATGAACCATATCCAAGTGACTTTGGATGACGACCACTTGTCGGTTTTCCATACCAGCAGTCGCTGGTTTTTTGATAATCACATTTCCCACCTCATCTATCGTCGTAGGTAGATTTAATTTTTTTCCAAAATTGACGATGAACGCAATTACTTCCTCTTCTTTTTTGGAAGCACGAGGCACCGCATTTAGATCTGCAAAATTGGACCAGAGAGATTGGGGAGATAAGGATTTTATATCAGTACTCATAATTGGATTTCTATTTTTAATAAAGGCTAAATTTCTATTTTGCTCGGCTTACAAATGTAATTAAAAAGTATGGATTCTAAGGCTTTCTTGGAGGAATCTTATAGAAAGGAAAAACGCTCTAGAAATAATACAACAAGTTAAAATACAACAGGTTCAGGCTTTTACCACCTGAACCTGTTGTATTTTTTACTCCCTACTAATTCCACCCAAGCAAGCTAAATTTTATTTCTTAAACATCAACTCCTTACTCGTCGGACGAGTAAAAGGTTTGCTCAAAAAGCGATCAACCATCATGTTAAACAAGACCGGATCGGTACTTGGAATAAAATGAGTTTCTCCAGGAAAGATGCACATTTGGGCATTGGGAATATTTTGATACATCTCCACCGTATGTTCTTCTTTAATAATGTCATTATCGCCAGAGAGTAGTAAAACAGGAGCGGTAATTTTCTTTAGGTCTTCTAGCGGAATATTAGGTTGAGTTCTCAATAATCCCATTTGTTGTTTGATCACAAACCAATCTTTGGAATTGTCTTCTTCCGCAATTTTTTGGTCGATAAATTTACTGAGGTTTCCGACCCAATCCACTGCCCAGCCTCTCACCGCTTTTTTATCTGGCTGCAAATTAGCACCCATGGCAGCCAACTTAGTTACTTTCTCAGGATACTTAATCGCCAATAACAAACCAATAATCCCACCATCACTCCAGCCTAAAATACTGACAGAATCCAATCCTAGTCGATTCACCAGCGCCATCCAGTCATCCGCCATTTGTACATAGTTTAGATTATCTGTTCCCAATTCACTATTTCCGTGTCCCCGACTGTCCGCAACAATTACCTTATAATTGCTTTTAAAATGATCAATCTGGTTGCTCATTGAGGCAATGTCTCCTCCATTTCCATGAATCAATAGTAAAGGAGGGCCCGCTCCATAAACTTCGTAATACATCCCGATTCCATTGACCTTGATTAGTTTACCAACCGAATCATCATTTCCATAATTCATCGGAGCTTCTTCAAATTCAAAGATTATTTCTTCCTCTACCACTGCTTCTTCCTCCATTTCTTCCATTTCTTCTAGTGATGGATCTACTTCTTCTTCTACTTCTTCTTCTTCAGCAGATTCTTCTTCTAATTCAGCTCCGGGAAAAGGCATTTCCTCTTCTTCCGATCCAAGGTTTCCTTCTTCTAGTTCTCCCTCGGTCTCCAATTGCTCTTCTTGCTCTTTGGCCATTTCTTCATCCATTTGCTTAGCAATTTCCATAGCTATGGAGTCCGTCACTTGCGCATAAGGAACCATAGGAAGAAAGGCTAAACAAAGAAAAGATAGTAAAAGTCGATAGCTTAATGATTTGTACATTTTTATAGTTTTTGTTGATTAATAGGCTGAAAATTAGGAAAAATGAGTGGAGTCTCCTAATGAACTCGTCAATTTAATTGGCTCCATTTTATAAATTCCAGCAAGTCCCCCTGAATAAGCAGTTAGTCAAATTATTGCTAAACCCATTTTAAGCAAGGGACTAAATATTTCTTTGCAATCAAACCAGAAATGTTTACCTTCAAAATTCACCAATTCCCTAAGAATGAAACGCAGAGATTTTTTCACCAAAAGTCTGGCCGGAACAGGATTGGCCATTGGCAGTGGATTATTGTCCTCCTGTGGGCAAAGCAACTCCCTTCCTTCTAATAATTCTGAAAAGCAAGATTCCAAAATGACACCTTTCCCCCTAGAAGAGCAAAACATTGATCAATTACAAGAAGGAATGGCCAATGGGCAGTATACTGCTAAAAGTATTGTTGAGCTATACCTCCAACGAATCGAAGAGGTCAATCCCTTAATTAATGCCGTCATCGAACTAAATCCTGAAGCCATTGCCATTGCCGAAGCGCTAGATCAAGAACGCAAAGAAAAAGGCAGTCGCGGCCCCATGCACGGTATTCCCGTCCTCCTCAAAGACAATATCGACACCGGAGATAAAATGCACACCACCGCCGGTTCTTTGGCTTTAGCAAATAATATTGCTGCCAAAGATGCCTTCATCGTCGCTCAAATGAGAAAAGCTGGAGCTATCATCTTAGGAAAAACGAACCTCAGCGAATGGGCAAATTTTAGATCTACTCGTAGTTCAAGTGGCTGGAGTAGCAAAGGCGGACAAACCCGTAATCCTTATGACCTCGACCGTAGTCCTTGTGGTTCCAGTTCGGGTTCGGGCGCAGCGGTTTCTGCCAATTTATGCGCCGTAGCTATCGGTACAGAAACGGATGGATCAGTGATCTGTCCCTCCGCACTTTGTGGTATCGTAGGGATCAAACCGACCCTTGGTTTGGCTAGCCGCTCGGGAATCATTCCGATTGCGCATAGCCAAGATACAGCAGGGCCGATGGCCAAAACCGTCAAAGATGCCGTGCTCCTACTAGGAGCAATCACCGGAATAGATGCGAATGATCCAATTACTCAAGATCAAAAAATACATGCTGATTATACTCCCTTTTTAAAGGCAGATAGTTTGCAAGGGGCTCGTTTGGGAATTATGAGAAGTTCAATGGGCGTTCATGAAAAAGTAGATCAAGTGATGGAAGAAGCTTTTGAGGTACTCCGCAAAGCAGGAGCAAGCTTGATTGATCTGGATCAGATCATCCCAGATGGAGGAGTTGGAGAGGCCGAATTTCAAGTCTTACTTTATGAATTCAAAGCGGATCTCAATCAATATTTAGGAAATTTAAATCCGGAAGTTGAAGTAAGATCGCTTGCTGATCTGATTGCTTTTAACAAAGCCAACAGTAGCGAAACCATGCCTTTCTTTGGACAAGAAATTCTGTTAATGGCACAAGAAAAAGGGCCACTAAGCGATGAGCAATATCTAAAGGCATTGAAAAAATGTAAAAAATTATCTCAAGAAAAAGGCATTGATGCTGTTTTTGCCATACATCAATTAGATGCCATCATCGCTCCTGCGGATGCTCCAGCTTGGAAAATTGACCGAATCAATGGAGATCATTATTTGATGGGCGGTAAAGCAAGCTATTCCCCGGCAGCGGTTTCGGGATATCCGAATATCAGTGTTCCGGCGGGCTATGTCCATCATTTGCCGATTGGTATTTCTTTTACGGGAACGGCTTACAGCGAACCGCGATTGATTGGCTTGGCTTATGCTTTTGAGCAATTGACTCAGTTTAGAAAAGCCCCAGGTTTTCAAAAGGATTGAGTAAAAAAGAGAACAAAGAGCTATTCTATCCTTCTTTTAGCTCTTTGTTCTTACTTTTAATTCTCTTTATAATTTCCTCCCTAGACCTTACTTTTCTATCTTTGCGACCAAAATAAAAACATTCCTAAGCAAAGGATTGTTTCTCCCCTAACTGCAAGACTAACATCAAGAGAGACTACAAAAAATCTAGATAAAGAAAATGGCAAAAATACCCATCAATATACAATCAGGAGAGCTGCAAAAAAGCTCAGAAACCATCATCGGTATTGACCTAGGAACGACCAATAGCCTAGTGGCTCATATCGTCGATGGGCAACCAGTAGCCGTAAAGGGAAAGGATGGAAAAAGTACTTTGGTTCCTTCTATCGTACATTTTACCGCCGATGGAAAAATTTTGGTTGGAGAAGCCGCTCGAGAAAAACTCATTAGCGATCCGCAAAACACCATTTATTCGGTCAAAAGGTTGATGGGAAAATCCTATGGAGATGTCAATGAATTCGAACAATATTTCGGTTATAAAATCATCGATGAGGATACCGATAGTTTGGTAAAAATCCGCGTAGGGAATCGTTTTTACACGCCAATAGAACTTTCTGCCGAAATCCTAAAAGAACTCAAAAGGCGCATTGAAAAGGAATTGGGTGCCACCGTTAGCAAAGCGGTGATTACCGTCCCTGCCTATTTCAATGATGCCCAAAGGCAAGCGACTCGCGATGCTGGAAAACTTGCCGGCTTGGATGTTCTTCGAATCGTCAATGAACCGACCGCAGCGAGTCTGTCCTACGGACTCAATAAAGACCAAAGTGAAGCGCAAACCATAGCCGTTTATGATCTCGGCGGCGGAACTTTTGATATTTCCATCCTACAAATACAAGATGGCATCTTTGAAGTCCTGGCCACCAATGGAGATACTTTCTTAGGAGGAGACGATTTGGATCGAGCGATTGTAGATCATTGGATGAAGAGTAGTGAAAATGCCAAAACCTATAGCCAATCCTTGCGGCTCCTTGCCGAAGAGGCGAAAAAGACTTTATCTAGTGCCGATCATTTTTCTAAAGAACTAGAAGGACAAAATTATTCCTTGAGTCGTCCAGATTTTGAGAAATTGATAAACCCTTTGATTGCCAAAACTTTGGAAGCTTGTAAAAATGCTTTGCAAGATGCAAAATTAGCAGCGGATCAAATTGATCATATTGTAATGGTTGGTGGATCGACTCGGGTTCCTTTGGTCAAAAAATCGGTGGCTGACTTTTTTGGTAAAGCGGTTTATGACAAACTCAATCCTGACGAAGTTGTAGCCTTGGGAGCGGGTGTTCAGGCGGATGTATTGGCTGGGAATCAAAAAGATATTTTACTACTCGATGTTACCCCACTTTCCTTGGGTATCGAAACCGTTGGTGGTCTGATGGATGTGATCATTCCTAGAAATTCAAAAGTACCGAGTAAGGCTGGAAGACAATATACGACCTCGGTAGATGGACAAGCCAATCTTAAGATTGGGGTCTACCAAGGTGAGCGAGATTTGGTGGAACACAATCGAAAATTAGGAGAATTTATTCTCCGTGGCATTCCGCCCATGCCTGCCGGTTTACCTAAGATTGAGATTCAGTTTATCCTCAATGCAGATGGTATTTTATTGGTCAAAGCCAAGGAGTTGCGATCCAATGTGGAGCAAGAAATTGAAATCCGATCGCAATATGGTTTGAGTGAAGAAGACATGGGACGCATGCTTTTGGAATCCATTCAGAATGCAGAAGGAGACATGAAAATCCGAGCGCTTTTAGAGGCGCGCAATGAAGCGCAAAATATTTTATTATCGTCTGATAAATTCTTAATCCAAAATGCAGCGATCATTACCGCAGAAGAAATGACGCAAACTAAAGCATTGGTAGCTACCTTGAAAGAGTCGGTAGCTGGCGAAGATAAAGACGCCATCAATAAGGCGATGGATGAATTGAATACCTATACCTCTCCCCTTGCTCATCGCGCGATGGATTTTAATATCGCAGAGGCGATGAAGGGGAAAAAGATTTGAGCACGCATCATGAATTTAATACAAGATTGGAAAAAGGTTAGGTTGCATTTTAAAAAAACCTTTCAAACCAGTAGGCATGTTGCTATTGCGTAGATGAGCAGAATAAACCCACTACCACTTCTATTGGTCCCCTTTTTCTCAATGAAGCTCAGACTGGTTTTTATTTTGAGAAAATAGGAATGACGGAAGATTTGTATTTTTTTTGTGGTACTACTAATCTTCGATTTCTAAATAATTTTATCCATTCTTATTCGTTTACTTCTCATGAATCGACTAAGCTATTCCTTTTTTCAAGAAATAAAAATAGAGCGCTTACTCCTTTGCCTGCTACTCCTGTGGAGTAGCTTTTGTCTAGCACAAGGAGAAAAAAAAATGACGAAGGAAATTGAGAAACTAATTCAATTAGAACCGACCTTACAGCTCGATGAAATTCCGGGATATATCATCGGTATTATTCAAAAAGATTCTAGTTACACCTATAGCCATGGCGCAGCTCAAGTCAATGTCGCTGGTCCACCCAATCCACAAAGCATTTTTGAATTAGGTGGGGTGACCAAAATATTTACGGCTTCTCTCCTTGAAATCCTCGCCAATGAAAATCTAATAGATTTAAATTCTCTGCTCAATTCTTATTTACCGATTCCCTATCGAAATCCACGTTTAGACCAATTGCGCTTGATCGACTTGGTCGCTCATTCTTCGGGACTGCCCAAAATGCCAACCGAATTTGGTGCTCAAGAATCAGCACCTAATAATCCATATCGCAATTATTCAAAGGAAGACCTAGCGATCTTTTTTCGAGATTTTATTCCGGAGGACGGAGAAGCGGAATACGCTTATTCTCATGTCAATTATGCCTTATTAGAAATTGCGATAGAATTTAAATTACAAAAATCCTTTGAGGCTTTGATGAATGAAAAAGTATTGGTTCCGCTTGGTTTGGAAAAAAGTTTTATGCGAAGTAAAGATTCTTTGCAAGTAATTCAAGGACATAGTATTGGTGGTCAGGTGAGTAAGCCATGGGATTTCCCTTCTTTCGCAGGATCGGAAGGAATGAAATCTTGTCTGGAAGATTTAATGCGCTTTGCTCAAGTAAACCTCACTCCGACCGCGCATCCGCTTTCCCCCATTTTACAAAAGACCCATAAGGAATTACAAGTGACCGATTATAGCAAAAACGTATTTGCCGCTAAGGGCTGGCATAGGCTGCAGCGCAAAAAATTTAATATCCTAATCCATACCGGAAATACCAGTGGTTTTAGGTCTTTTTTAGGAATCATCCCAGAGACAAAAACCGCAGTAGTCGTATTGTCTAATTCGAAAAGAGCTACTGGAGGATTGGGATTTTTATTGCTGCGAATGATTAATTACAATTGGAATAAACGCAAGGCCAAAAGAAAATAAAGGAATTCGTTTTTCCAGAAAACCATAAAATACTCATTTATTTCATGTCACAATTGTGATAAATATTATTTTTTACTATCTTTAACCCATCCCCCAGATTACAAAAGAATTGAATATGAAAAAGAAAAGTAAGAACAACCGTTCGGGCGTGATATTTTCTACTAACCCAGACTTTAACTATACCGACGGTGAGGAAGGTGAGGAGGACATTGCCATCCCCCCTGCGCAACAGCGCCTCCGAATCTTCCTCGATAAAAAGAAACGAAAAGGGAAAGAAGTTACCCTAGTAGCGGGCTTTGAAGGTTCCAATGAGGATCTTAAAGCATTGGGAAAATTACTCAAATCAAAATGTGGTGTTGGTGGTTCGGTGAAGGATGGAGAGATTTTGGTACAAGGAAATCACCGCGATAAAGTCTTACAAATCTTACTGAAAGAAGGTTATACCAATAGTAAAAAAGCAGGCGGTTAATTGCTCTGCCACTAATTGGGTGTCCTAAGTTTGTTTATTTTCAACATCCGATCCTTTCCACTCAAATCTTTCTGAATACAAGCTTGGTATTGGCCTTTGCTTAATACTTCATCGAGAAGTATTTGTGCATTGTATTCATTGCACTCAAAGAAAAGAGATCCTTCCGGCCGCAAATGTTGAGCAGCGAATTCCAATATTTTATGGTAAAATAAAAAGGGATCTTCTTCTGGTGTAAAGAGAGCCAAACCCGGTTCAAAATCAAGAACTTGAGCAGGCATTAACTTTTTTTCGGAAGGTGGAATATAAGGTGGATTACTGATAATCAAATCATAAGTTTTATCCGGCCATTGCTTTTGGTCTAGGATATCAAGTAGCCTAAAATCAACCGTACAATCATTTAATTCAGCATTGGCTTTGGCCACTTCTATTGCAGCTGGGCTAACATCTACTCCACTAAGATTCCAAGCCGAACGATGTTTTTTGAGGCTAATCGGAATACAGCCGCTTCCAGTACCGATATCAATAAGGTCTAGCTTTTCTCCTTTCCTTTTCTCGGTGGCTTCCAATATGAGCAACACCAATTCTTCTGTTTCCGGCCGAGGAATCAAAACCGATGAATTTACTTTAAACCGCAGACCATAAAAATCTGCCATTCCCAAAACATACTGTATCGGTTCCTTTTGCAAAAGTCTTTTTTCAATGGCCTGTAAACGATCCACCTGTGTCTCAGATAACAAATCAACTCTTTTAAAATTCCGAACCTCAAATTCATCTTCAAAAATAATAGCTGCAATATTGGTCGCTTCTCTTTTTTTATAAAGAGCCGATAAGTGGGTCACTAAATTTTGATACGCATCTTTTATTCTTGACATAAGAAAAATTGGTTGAAGACGAAAGTACAAACAATTTAAGTTTTTTTGGAAAATAAAAAGGCCCCATAAAGTCTCTCGACTCTATGGAACCTTAATCATACCTTATTCAAATTTTCTTTATTCTAATTTGATGAATTTCATAAAATTGCTTTGGGAAGATTGGGTAACTCGTAGGAAGTAAGTTCCTTGATTGATTACCTTGATCTTATCTGTTTCGATCTCTAAACTTCCGGTATCGAAAGAGATGGTTTCATGATATAAAAGTTGTCCATTTTTATCAAAAACTTCTATAGTTGCTGGTTCAGAACTAAAATTCTCTCCTTGAATATTCAGCACATTTCGTACTGGGTTTGGATAGATCATCAACTTGGCATTGGTCTCAAACCGGACCGCTTCAACTGGTGAGTACTCAAATTTCCCATCATTGTCTATCATTTTCAGGCGATAATAATTCATTCCAGTATTTGGTGCATTATCTTCTATGCTATAAGATGTTTTTCCAAAGCTTTGGCCTTGACCATTGACTAGTCCAATTTTATTAAAATTACGACCATCTATAGAACGTTCGATCTCAAAGCGATCAGTATTAAGTTCTAGCCCTGTCTCCCATTCGATAAGAATTGATTTTGCCTTTGGAATCGCATTGAAATTCAATAATTCGACTGGCAATGTATTGATTGGAGATACAGAACCAAGCGTATAAGTAAGGTTGCCCCATGGTGGCGGATCGCCACTGGTTATAGAACCTATTTCACCACTAGAGCTAGAAGCCCCATTCCCAAAGTTTTGCCAGGTCCCCGCATTATCCAAACCGACGACTACCAAAGAATCTACATTAGTGATTCCCAATTCAGAAGCATTTTCCCAGTTTAGCGTAACCTGAAGTTCTCCACTTTCACTATTTCTATCTAGCTTCCAGTGTTGATCTTCCAAAATATTATCTACTCCAGAAGTAATATTCCCCCAAGGTGGTGGGTCTCCTAAAAGAAACTCGGCTTTAATTTCAGAATTTGAATTATTCACCCGAGAAACGTGAATAGGTGCATAAACTTCTTGATCTCCAACTGGAAATTCAAAACCAGCCGTAGGACTAGCCCCCAATTTAATCATTGGACCATCTACAAAAGCCTCATTACTTGCGCCCGAAATAGTGGCAGATTCCGTAAGAACCAAAATTTTGGTAGAATCTGTAAAAATATTTCCTTTTAATAATTGGAGGTTATCTTCTATCACTAATGTATCGTCTAAAACAAATCCTACACTATTGTCTAGAATAATATTGGTTAGCTCAAAATAATCTGAACCACTACCAGATTTTACCTCTTCAGGAAAGGTTTGCGCAACCATCGTCCCGTTTAAAAGCAAAGTAGCAGTAGGTGACATCCAAAAATTTCCATAATAATTGGGACCAATTCTAGTTATTGCACCTTCCAACTCTAAACGACTGTTTTGTTCTAAATCAAATAAAATTTCTCCATCTGTCTGCGCATCCATGATCACATCACCACTGACATCGACTATATTAGTATTTTCGCATTCTAATAAGATATCAAAATCATTGCCGGTAGATTCTAATTTAAGATTGCCATCAACGGTAAATTTAGCAGAACCATCTAGGTCAAATTCCAAGATTCCAGTACTTCCTGAATTTTTTAAATGCACATTGCTATTGACTGTAATTTCAGAATCATCAACTAAGTCAAACTTTAGTTTAACTCCCCCCGTCATGTTTATAAAAAGGCTATCTTCTAAATTTACTTGAGCATTGTTCGCGGCAAAAAGCGTAAGTCTGTTTCCCCCTCTTTGATAAAACGAACTAGCACCGCTAACATTAAAAATGGCATCATCCCTTAAGACGATCTCAAATCTAATTTCAGAACAAGCTATTGTTTGGTAATCGTATACAAAATCCCCATCAATACTTATCCTACTATTATTCACGACATCAAGTAGTAACCTCCTAGTAAAGCTATGATCTGCAGACCGAATAAAAGTTGCATTTCCATTTACAATCAAGTTTCCACCAGTTGTTAAATAAATTGCCACATCATTATCCTCATCTTCAAGAGTAGCTAATAGGTCTCCTGTTACCGTCAAGGTAACCGGCACCCCAGCTATCATACCTTCTACATGTAGCTCAGAATCATCGTCATTATTGGTATCCGCATTGGTCAATTCCAAATAAGCGACTGTTCTTGAACCAGAAATTGCATTGACATATACTGAAAAACCATCAATGAGGACCGAATCGGTACTACTGGGAATTGTTCCGCCAAGCCAAGTAGAGGTTTCATCCCATCTTCCTGAAGACACCGCTTCGATGATACTTGCATTTAGTAAATGGGTCGAGAAAAGAAATAATAGGAAGGGTAGAAAATGTTTTCGAGGTGATCTCATGGTTTTCTATTGATAAGAATGTGGTTACGAAAGAAACAAAATCAAGGGAGGAAAAAAAGGAAGAGGGGATAAAGGGAGGATATTCCAGAATTATGTCACACAATTTCATTGCCAAAAATGGCGTTCGGCTACAAAAAGGGAGTATTTTCCTATAAATGCTTGAAAAAAGACTGATGAATTCTTTTATCCTATCTTTTCAATCCTGATACAGGAAGTATCAATTTTCGTTTTTTTTGTTTTCCCATGCATGGAACAGTCTTTGCTTTAAACCTTTTAGGTAATTCATAAAATAAATCACCTATGTAAAATGAATTATTTTTCAGACAGCAGATAATTTGTTATCACAAAACCCAGAGATTCCATGAAGCCACTTAGGCTACTATTCCTTCTCTTCTTCTTTTATGCTAGTCAGGCTACTGCCAATAAGGTGGATAGCCTGTTGTTGGTTTTAGAAAAAGCTAAGGCAAGTGTGGATATTGATTTCAAATATACTACCCATTTTTCTTTGGGGGAGGCCTATTATGCTGGTGGAACTGAAGATTATGAGCAAGCCCTTTATCATTTTGAGATTGCGTATAATATTGCCAATGCTCATCAGGATATTCAGAAAATCGCTGAGAGTCAATTGCAAGTTGGACTTTGTCATCAAAGAAGGAACAACTTTCAGAAAGCGCTCAAATACTATTTTGATTATATCGATTTGAGTAAGGAGCAAAATGAATGGCCTCAGGAAGCAAAAGTATATTCTCAGATATCTGCTATTTATCGATCTTTGGGAGATTATGAACAGGCTTTCAAGTATCAAATGCTTGCACTCTCTCAACACGAAATAAAAAACGACTCCATCGGAATTGCCAATAGCTATTATAATCTTGGAAGTATTTTCTATTACCAAGATCAATATCAAAGCGCACTAGAATATTATTCTAATTCTAAAAAAATTGTTGATGCATTAAAAAATGACCGTTTTAATTATTCTTGTCTCGCCGCTTTAGGTTCCACTTATGATAAATTAGGAAACTTTGAAATGAGCCTTAAATGTAACCAAGAATCTTTGGCATTAGCTCAAAAACTAAAGTACCAAACAGGTATTGCCTACGCTTTAGGTAATATTGCAACCACGATTATTCCCAAAAAAGAATTTGTAAAGGCAGAGCAATTTCTCAAAGAATCTATAGCAATCAAATTAGAACTCGAAGACAAATGGGGCGCTATTGGCACCAATATCGACTTGGCAAAATTATACCTCAAATGGGAGAAACCAAACCATGCTATTCCCGTTTTAAACCGTTCCCTAAAAATGGCCAAAGAGGTAGATTCTAAAACTCGCCAACCAGAAATCTATCAATTAATGGCGGCAGTTTATGACAAAAAACAAAACCCTATTGTTGCTTATCGCTATACCAAAAAATACATAGCACTCAAGGATTCACTACTCAATGAAAAAACGGTGGAGAAAATGGGGCAAACTAAAAGACGATACGAAGTAGTCAAACACGAACATGAAATCCAAATTCTAAAAAAGGAAAATGAATTATTGGGTAAGAACAAAAAAATCCAAAAGCAACAGTTTTATATTTTTGCTATCGCCTCTCTTGCTTTTATCTTATTTCTTTGGTGGTATAAAAACAAGCTGAAACTCCAAAATAAAGTCAACGGTCTATTGGCAGAGAAGTACGAAATACTCAACGCAAAGAATGAGGAGATTCACATCAAAAACAAACAATTAGAGCATTCCAACGAGGACTTACAACAGTTTGCTTATGTCGCTTCTCATGATCTAAAAGAGCCCTTGCGAATGATTGGTGCCTATTCTAATCTATTGGATAAAAGATACAAGGCGGTA
>CAYQRA010000013.1:0-24326 GCA_964419315.1 uncultured Saprospiraceae bacterium
CATCGGTCAGAAAAAATTTGTGCAACATGGGATTGTTTTCATCCAAGCAGGCATGGGTTGCAAAATGGGCAATCCGATAATCCTTGATCATCTTTTGGAAGTTCGACTTGGTGGCAGCAGTACCCAAGATTGTTTTTCCGGTGTCAAAAAAACTGCTGATTTTTTTTACTTCCTCTTCATTATAAGCCAAGCTTAAAAGTTCCTCTTCTTGACAACTTCGAAAAGAAAAAGTTGCTTTGTTCGAAGCCTTAAAAGAAGGAGCAAAACCCACAAAATCTTGATTCCCTATTTTGCTTGGCGGCTTTTTTCGAGTAAACAAAGTGGCCGAATAATTATAGCTGATATTAAAATCATTGAGCAAATAAGCTAAAGATTGGGACGAATAATCTAGCTCAGAATTGCGCGTTTCACTTTGTAAAAAAACCTCAAAAGGCAAGTAAGATAAAATGTCATCTGGAATGATAATAAGCTCTTGGATACCAGAGTCTAATTCGGCTGGAAGAATCAAAGATTGAAAGAGCCCATGACTAGCAGCAGCAAATTTTTCATAATCTTCTTGAGCAGTAGAAGTACTTGGTAAATTGATCATCAGATTGCGAACGACTTGCACCTGTTGTGCAAAATCGGCTTGTTTGGCTAATTGTTTTACGGTCGTTTGGCCTTGGCTGATGCTGAAAATATAAATGTTTTCTTGACCAATAAAATATTCCAGTAGGGCGCTTTTAGCATGGGGCAGTTTTTCTTGAATCTGTTGGACACTGGCGATTTCCGTATTGTATTTTAATTCGTGATACTCCGGATAATTTTTTTCAAAGGTTTGAATGAGTTGCTGGTATTTTTCCTTTAGTTCAAAAAGTCCGGCTTCGATGGTTCTTCTTTTTTGGGCTGCTGTTTGGGGAGTAAGCGCCTTTTGTTTTTCGTGATAGGCAATGTCTAATTTTAATTCTTTTTCCTGTTCCAAAAGCTGATCCGGAATGCCAGAAAATCCGCGAGCAGAAACTTCATTAATGGATTCGAGGAGCAACATGGCTTTACTGTTTTCCGCGATTTGAAAGAGGGCATTGAATCGTTCTGGACTTTGGTCTTTTTGGTATAGGAGAAAATTAGTCGCTAGTGCGCCTTCGATGATGGGTAAAACACTTTCCGCTAAGATTTCTTTAGAACCAGCTTCGAGATAGCTCTGGCGAAGTCGATTGAGGACGGCTATCGCCAATTGATAGCTGGCTTCTGATTTTTCTAAGGACTGAAGGTTTTTGTTTCGTTGATATTGTTGACGTTCGAGTGTTGCTTTTTTTTCGAGTATTTTTAAAAGATTTGGGTCTGCTAAGAAATGCTCTGCGGTATTCGCCTTATCCTCTTTGGAAAAATAGGATAAGGCTTTTTGGTACTGGTCTAGACTTTTTTGGGATTGGCCAATTTCAGAAAGTATATTACCCATGGCATAGTGAAACATTCCTGTTTCTGGCTCTGTTTCTAAGCCTTGGTTTTTTTCTTCTTTGAGTTGAATGGCTTTTTGAAATTGACTTAAGGCCTTTTGGTAATTTTTTTTCTGCTGATTCCATTTTCCAAGAACAGCATATGCTTCTGGAGATTCTCTATTATGAGCTATCTGGCTAAAATGATTGGCTTTACGGATGTGTTTTAATAATTCTTTTTCCTGTTTCTTTACAGAATACATTCTTGCTATTCCTTCATGAATCCATTGCTGCTGCCTAGCCTCAAAAACGACATTTTCTGAGCTTGGATTAATTTGGTCTAGCGCTTTTTGAAAGAAGAATAGCGCAGTGTCAACTTCTCCCATAACTTTATGGACATCTGCTATTGATTTATAGATATGACTGATGCCGCTATTGGATTCGTTTGAATCCTGACTATTTAATCGGGTATGAAGTGCCTGATTAAAAAAGCGTTTGCTTTCCAAATATTCTCCCTTCTTTAAGTTGCTAAGACCCAAATTTAAAAGGATGGTGATTTTATCTTCCACCTTACCTCCTGCTTGTTCTATTTTTAAAGATTTTTGATATAAAGCGATGGCTTTATCATAATCGCCTCGACGGTTCGAAAAAGTCGCCAAATTATTTAGGCAACTTCCATAAGCGATACTTTCTTCTGGTAGATACTTCTTTGCAGCCTCATATGCTTTTTGGGTATAGGCAAAGCTTTCTTTATAGTTTCCTTTGATATCATAGCAAATATTGGAACCCAATAAACATTTGACATAAGTATCCCATTCCGTTTTGGATTGATGATAATCTATCCCTTCTTGAAAATAATAAAAAGCGCTATCAATATTTCCTTCAAATAAAGCAGCTCCTCTTTCAAAGTAGCTAATGCTGCTTGAAGGATTTTGAGGATCGGGTGTACATTGGCAAAGTAGGAGTAAACTAATATGGTGTAACTAATAATGATAGTTGTGATGATCCAAACTATATTATAGGCCCCAATCTCAATTCGATTTGTGATGTCTTTCCAAATGTACCAGCGATTAACCCGACACCTGGTAATTGTATGTCAACGAATGAGGATGGTAGTGAGCCTGCTACTAGACTTCTTTACAGTAAAACTGGATTGAATTTAGATCCAGGTTTTCATGTCGTACGATTTAGAACAGTTCAGCGGGAAGGGGCATTAAATCCTCCGTATTTTGAAGAAAATACAGTAGTCGCCGCTATCTTACATGATGGAGGTTCAAATACTTTTTCGGCAGCAAGAACTCTACCCTTAAATAGCAATAATTGGATAGGGCAAACTCTTGTTTTAACGCCCACTGCGCCTACTTCTATTTTTGGACTTACAGTAACTAATCCACAACTCAATGGAGATTTTGCAATAGACGACATTGACTTATGTGCCATCAATGTCGAATTGACTTCTATTGGTCCTAACCGTTCGTGTATGAAAGAGGATATTAATATTTGTGGAGAGGTAGAAGGTTGTGGGTTTCTTGATTATGTCGAACTTCGGATTGGTCGAAATAATCAAGTTCTCTTGACTTTAGATGTAAGCATAAATTCTGACGGAACATTCTGTTACACGTCCCCTAATGCGGAGGAGTTATTTTCCTTGGGGCTCGAAGCAGGAACGTTTTATGATGTGGTGCCGGTATTAGTTTTAAACGACCCTAATCAAACAGAAGTGATAGGAGACTCTCACGAGGATGGACTTAATAATGATTTTCGTTTACAAGGGCAAACGGAAGCGTCTGCTATTATGAATAAGGACATTAATGATGAAGTGAATGACTTCAATACCTTTTGCGAAGGGGATCCAATATTTTTTCATGGTACCGCGGAGCAAAGTAGTCGCTTCCTTGTATCGGTTCGAAGAAGACCGTCTGGGAATCAAACGCTCCCCTTCAGTTTTATTGATGAAAAATTGGAACTCTATAGTTTTGATGGTGCCCAATATGATTTAACGAATGAATTTGACTTTGAAGTGGGTTATGAATATCGAGTTACTTTTGGTATACAGGATTTGAATAATTGCATTGCTTGGACACCAGTGATCAAAATCTTCGACATTATTGATTGTTGTACCATTGAACCAATTGCACACTCTGCATTTCCAAGCTGTACTTTTGAAGGACATGTATTTACGATGGATGTTTTATTCAATGAATCCCTAACGGAAGAGGACATTGATTTGATTTATTCTACCTCGCCGAATTTTGAACTTTTGGCCACTTCTATTAATATTCTCCAACCTTCTGGTAGGACAAGGATTACTTTGACTTTTGAATCCCGAGGTTGTTCTTGTGATGGCGATATGCTCAGTTTTGATATTCGCCTCGTAGGCTGTACGAATAACATTTGGATCATGTCCGAGAATATTCCTTGTTGCGAATCAGATTGTTCCGAAATTGATTTAGAATATCTTGAAATAACAGGCAAGTGTGAAATTGTAAATGGAGCGATTACTTATCCATTCGAAGGTGCTTTGGATTTAGTTCCCGGTACGGAGATTGTTTCCATTACTGCTCAAGGCACAGGTGGCCTTTGTCCTACACAAATTTCCACTTTTGATTTTGACGTATTCAATAATACGGTGATTTTTTCGGGGACTTTACAATCCTTGAATCCGAATTGCGAATGGGGAGATATTGAATTGGTCATTGAAACAGATGTGGCCTGTTGTACACTTGTCTTACCGATTAGTTATCCGGAGTCTTGTAAATTAGGAGCTTGTCTAGACGATCAACCAAAACGTCAATCCTTATGCAGTAGTCAATTGACGATATCTGTTCCAAGTTCATCAGGATCAGTTACCGTTACCAATAATTTGACCGGTCAAATGACTTCACACTCCATTACAACGGTTCAATGTGTATCTCACATTACTTCTACAGGCAACGTATCTACTTATCCATGCGATGGATTTATTTACAACTTTAATGCTAATTGCGCTCAACTTGAAGATCCAGAAGCTTCCAAGTATGATATCACCATTAGAGTAGGAAGATGTCAATACAGATTTACCGGAGACTTTTGTAAACCATTTGCCTGTGGTGGAGTTAGTGAATACTCGAATGGTGGCTCAGAAAGTCGCAGTGCGGATGTAGAACAATCAGGTGTAAATCAGGAGGTATCCATTTATCCTAGTTTGATCAATGGATCTGTAGACCACCTAAGGGTTCTAGTTCCTCAAGTAACTTCCAATACAAGACTAGTTATTTATGATGTACAAGGAAGAATTATTCGCCAAGATCAACTTAGTGATCCTTCTTCGGAGCTTTCCATTTCCACCTTAGAAAATGGTCTATACTTCGCGATCATTTATGAAGATGGCCAACAAATTCATCAATCAAAATTAGTCGTTTCAAAGTAAAGATTCAATAAATAAGTAGGTGCTTGGGCAAAATCAAAAAACACTCAAGCACTTACTTTAAATGGTTTTTTAATCAAAAAATAGTCCTTCGAAGGATAAGGTAAGCTTACTATTCTTTTTACTTTTTTGACAAGTTCTGATTGTGTGGAGCAATAGTAATTGTACATAGCTTTAATCCCTTATCACGGAGAGCGCATTTTTCAGTAAGATCAAATTGGACAGGCCAATTTCTTGGCCTGTCTTTTTTCTCTCAAGAAGAGAATAGATGATATCCTACAAAAACAGGTAAATCATCTAGTACCCATTTTTTTAAAACAATTAAAAATATAATTATGAATTTTTTAAAAATTCCACTTCTCTTGCTCCTCTTTTTGAGCTATGGTCTGTTTGTTCAAGCGCAACATTCATGCGGGACTACGGAGGCTTTAGAAGTAAAAAAACAAGGCGCGACAGAAAGGTCTCTTCATCATTGTTTTGAAGTCTATGAAGTGCAGGAAGGATGTACTCCGGTATATGTGAATGTCAATGTTCACTATTTTTTAGATGATAATTGTGAAGGTCTCATTAGTGTAGCTCCAGGAGAAGATGTCCCCGAAACAACTGCGGCAGCCCTTGCCCGGGCAGAGGTATTGGTCAGCGAAACGAATGCTTTTACCGCGGGATTGATGAGCGATCAATGGGGGCAAGTTACACATGGCGTTCAAGATACGGAACCGAAATGTTTACCTGTTCGGTTTGCTTTAGCTGGGGTGAGATTCCATTGTGATACTGATGCTCAACTGGTAGGTGAAAGTTTTTCAGAATTAAACGCTTATGTCGTAAATGGAGCCATGGAGATCAATGTGTTTATTACCGACATTAGTACAACGGCAAATGGTTTTGCTGGAATTGGAGGGACAAAGTTTGTAGTAGAAAATTTTGAACCTTCTAATTTTTTACATGAAATTGCCCACAACTTTGGTGTACGTCACACCTTCAATCCCAATGAAACTTGTCCGGATACTTGGGATGAAGAATGGGAATGGGATCTAGATGGTGATGGAATTGATAATGTAATAGTTAATGCTTGTTGGGATGCTAGCCCTGATTATAATAACCAAGATGCCTGTGATACTGAAATTTTTGCTACAGAGCATCCTTGTTGCGATTGGTTTAATCAAAATAATAATATCATGGGCTATGGCCAATGGGCACTTAATGTAAATAGTGCTGCTGTTACTCCCTGTCAGGTAAATCAAATGCTAGAAGAATTATCTGAAAATAAGTGTGACTATATCGAGTATGTAGGCGGATGCCCTCCTCCCAAAGCGAACATCAACGAATTCTTAAGCGGATTTGATCCTATATTTTGTCGCTATTGTTTTTATCTGAATGCTAGTTTTGATGAAACACTTTATGACATCGTAATTACTGATGCCGCTGGAAATGTAAAGCTCAATACGGGGCATATTTATGGCAAAGCAGGGAAGTATTGTTTGACTTCCAGAAGTACAGGTAAAAATGGAGAATTATATTGGCAAAATAATCTTATGCCAGAGGTGCCTTATACTTTGAAGCTAAGCGTACAAAATGACTGTGGACAAACAGAAGTAGAGACCATTGACTTTATCCTGCCTCCTCCTTGCGCCGGACATATCGAAGTGCCTAATGAGATCTTTTTCTTAAAAGGAATTACCCCCAATCCTGCATCAAGTTTTGTAAATATTGAGCTGGAGGTGAGTGGTAGTGGTCAACTTAAAATTTTTGGCAGTCATCCAACTTCTTTGACTAGTTATGGAGTGATTTATGAGGGATACTTAGAAGAAAGTTTTGATCATCAAGTTCAATTAAATATCTCAGAGTTCTACCCCGGCGTGAATACTCTTCTGTTTGAATACAATGGTCAATTGATTGGTGAAAATATCATCAAATTATAAACGAGTGAGGTCTTAGAAATCTCGCATCTTTAGAGAGAAAGAATCATAGTTGTTTTACAGGTCTGTGCATCCAATGCGCAGACCTGTTTTCTTTCCATAGAACATTTTTGATTGCTCTATTTTTTATTTCAATGCGGTAACTCATCTTTTTCTCCTAGACCATTCCTATCTAAAAAGAGTCAAATATTCCAAGAATGCCACTCTTCGATTTACACTAACCGATACCGTACTTCCATTGCGCATGGTGACGGTTGGACATTTTTGTTTGCCATATTTTTTGATGTGATTGATGTTGATCAGATGAGATCTACTAATGCGGAAAAAAGAAAGGTCTTCTAGAATGGCAGCGTATATCTTGAGTGTTTTAGAAACGATGATTTTTTCTTTATCAATTAGGTGAAAAAGGGTGTAATTACCTTGAGCTTCACAATAGATGATGTCTTTTATTTCTACAAACGAAAACCCATCCTGAGTCGGCAGCACTAGCTTTTCATAAACGCTGTTTAAGTTTTCTTTTAAGATGCTGAGTTTTTGATGAGTGGTATGGAGTAACTTGCGATCCTTCGCAGAATTTACCGCATTTCTCAATTCATCTAGGTCAATGGGTTTGAGCAAATAATCGATGGCAGAAAGTTTAAAAGCTTTAGAAGCAAAATGATTATAGGCGGAAGTGAAAATAACTTGGAAATTTGGATTGGGGAAATAGTTGAACAATTCAAAACCATCTTCTACAGGTAATTGAATGTCCAAAAAAACCAAATCAGGTTGTTCTTTTTGAATAGCCTTTACTGCTTTGTTGATCCGATCCACGATGTTGACGACAGTGATACCAGTACAAAAATTAGTCAACATGTTTTGTAAAGAAATTTGACTTTCTATTTCGTCTTCTACTATGATTGCTTTTAGATTCATGATGAATTAATTGAAATTTTGGTGATAAATGGAAACGATAATTCTAGTTCCAATAGCCTCCTGTTGATGATACAAATCTTCAATTTGGAATGCTGGAAAATCAGAGGGTAGATTTTTTTGATTAATGATTTTTAATCGTTCCTCTATGGTTTGGAGACCAGAAGAATGATGCGATTGATATTGTTGTTTTTTGCTATTGATGGTTTTTGATTTTTCTCGGCCAATGCCATTGTCTTCAATCGTAAATTGAAGGCAGGTTTTTTCTTTTGAAAAGCGAAGTAATAAATAACCATTTTCTTCTTTGTGAAACAGCCCGTGCTTAAAAGCATTTTCTACTAAAGGCTGAAGAAGTAGTGGTGGTATTTTTGTAAAATATAGATATTCTTCCAGCTCCGGTTCAATGATGAAATCAACTTTTATCTTATTTTTAAACCGTAGTTTTTCTAAATTCAAATAGTGTTTCAAAAAATCAATTTCTTCCTCTAAGGTGATTTCTCTTCTTTTGGAATAATCAAAAATGGAGCGAATTAATTTTGAAAAACTTGACAAGTAAAGCATGGCTTGTTCTTGCTTATTGACCGTTAAAGAATTTTGAATGGCACTCAGTACATTGAAAATAAAATGAGGATTCATCTGTGCTTGCAGTGCCTCTTGTTTGAGCTGTTTGATTTTATCTTGTGTTTTTCTGTGTTCTTCTTGCTTGAGGAAATGATTTTGAGAAAAGAAAAATACAGCGACCAGTAAAAGTAAAAGGATGATCAATTGCAACCACCATTGTTGCCACCAAGCTTCCGCGATACTTACCCGAAGAGTAGCAGGTTGGAGACTCTGAATACCATCTTCATTAATGGCATAAACTGCTAAGCGATAGTCTCCGGGGTTGACCGCAGGGTAGCGGATAGACGGGGTGTTGGTATAGATCCAGTCTTGATCCAAGCCCTGCATTTTGTATTTATAAGTAATCGCGTTTTTAGCTTTAAACCCCAATCCAACAAAACTCAATTGCAAGCTATTTTGATGGTGTTTTAAATGAATAATAGAATCTAAAGGATATTCTTTTTCCCAGATTTTTAGGGAGGTAATCGCTATTGGAGGAGGCGTTTCATTGAGGTGTTTGAGGTTTGTGGGGAAGTGAACAATACCTTTTGGAGTGGCTGCCCAAACTTCATTTTTCGCCACCAACACATCATAGATTTCACTAGATGGAAGCCCATCTGTTTTGTTGATCCAACCCATGATTCCCGTTTCATAGTGGAGGTAGTTTAAGCCTTTATTAGTCGCAATCCATAGGTGAGTAGAGTCACTAAAAACTTTTTTACATTGATTGCTAGCTAGACCATCTTTTAGGGTATATCTATGCAGGATACAGTCGTTTTTGATGGCTAGAATACCATCTGATTTGGTGCTGACCCACAAGGTAGAGTCAGGCGCTTGGGCAATGGATGTTACATAGTATTTTTCATGGATATTATTCGTTAGAAAAGGATAGAGACTATCTTGAAAGCAATAAAGACCTTCAATGGTTCCCAACCAGATTTTTTGATGGACATCTTGCACAATAGCATAGGTTCTTTTATCAAGGATTACTACGCTTTGGCTTACTTTTTTTTCGTTGGAGTAGTATTCTGCTCTCGTTGATGAACCATGCCAAATTCTTCCTTTTTGATCTGCTAAGGCGGTTTTTCGTCCACTTAAATTGACATTCGTTTGCAGCGAATAGGGGTTAAAATTTTTATCCAAACTTATGATGCCATCATCGACAATAATAGAAAATGAATTTTGTGGAACTTTAGAAATATCAAGAACTCTTCCCTTGAGTTTTAGATCAATGATTTTAGATTTTTTATGCAAGTGATGAATGGCAATTTTTCCATCGTTATGCCCGCTGATAATTTGGTTTTTTTGAGCGTCATAATAGAGGCAATAGACTTCATTATTTGGTAAGTTACCTTCTTTTGTATTGAGTGTTTTGGTGTCGAGAGAAGGATATATTTTTAAGCCTTGACTAGTTGTACTGACCCAATAATTGCCTTCTCGATCTTTTATGATATCATTGGCATTGACGTCGTGCAAAACTTGGGTAGGAATAGAAGTCTTTAATGGAGAGCTCAAGGGGAAACTCCAAAGACCATTATTCGCTACAATCCAACAAGTATTATCAATGACTTTGAGATTATTGACTTTGATGGCTGTTTTAAATGAAGCAAGTTCAATGATTTGGTCATTTGATACGGCTATGATTTTTAAATCTTGAGTTCTATTCTTAATGGCCATTAGCGTGTAGCCTTGAAAGTGACTAAAGATAGAGTGGCTGGTGGACCTCTTAAAAAAATGTTGACTGGTCTCCGTTTTTATAATGGATTTATTGGCGGTAAGGTGTTTTAAAACGCGAAGACTATCGGTGTTGAGTTTTAGTATAGAAAGCTGGTCTCCTAGGCTCTCCATTGGATTCACTGGAGCACAGTCGTGATCAAATCGGGTGTTAAAAACAGGTTGCTTTTCGGAGTATAACTGATAATTTAGAATGCTATGTTCATGGCCTGATGTGGTTTCAGAAAAAAGCCAAAGGACGTTTTCTCCAACACATAAATTACTGATCTTTGCACTGGATAAAATACTATCCTGAGGAAAAAGAATGACTCGCTCCTCTTCGATATAAGCAAGTTGTTTAGAAAGATTGATAAACCAAATTCGATTCCATTTATCTTTGCGAACTTTCAGAATGGTATTGTCTTTTAGAAGGGGGTCAGAAAAACTTTTAAAAGACTGGCCATCGTATCTGTAAATCCCATTTTCTGTTCCCATCCAAATATAACCCAAATCATCTTGTAGTATTTCATAAACCGTCATGCTAGGCAGACCTTCTTCATCGCTCAATTGCCAGAAAGTTGCTTCTTGACCTTGGGCATTAAAAAAGCCAACAAGGCAGAATAGCAGAGGTAGAAAAAAATGTAAAAAGTAAGGACCAATAAGTGAACGAGTCATCTCCATTCGAATGTTGAAAGTTAAAATTTGTAAGCTTTGGGACATTAGAATCCTGTATCTCTTTTGGAGAGATAATAGAAGAGTAGAACGAACCAGTCGGGCATAGAAATGCCAAGAGACAAGAGTCCGTGATACTCAATTCTCTAATGTTTTTTTTAGTTGTAGTTGTATTTGCTATTAATTCTTATAATAGGAGAGGAAGGACTTTAGGCAACAAGCACTTTTCTCCCTAGAAGAATTTTTAAGATAAGAACTATTCTGTTTATTGCAAAGTGCTAGAATGATTTCTTACACTTTTGACAGTTATTTTGCTTTAATAAGTCTGAGCCTAATTTCACCCTTCTTCAAGTTTCATTCAGTCATTTTAGGTTTCTATTTGATGTACGATAATAGATATTGAGAAAAGAACTAATGCTTTAATGTCTATTTCAAAAAAAATTAAATAAAAACTAAAATGAAAAAAAGAAATGTAATTTTCATGCTCGCATGTACGATGCTATTCATGGTCTCTTGTACGAAGACCACTACAGATGAATTAGAAGTTTTGGACCAAACCACTAAAACGATTAAGCAAGCCGAAGCCGATAAAGCTTATGCTTTGCAAAACCAAGCCTACGTTGACCAACCTCAATTTCGAGATCGCCCATCAGATGGAGATGCCACTTGCTATACTGCAAACCTCGATATTGATAATTGTAATGGGCAGAATGGAGTTGGTTGGAATGAAGAAACCTATTCTCTAGCTTGTTGCTGGGATAAGGTGATTGAGATGATCGTCCTAGCAGAGAATAATGGATGGTGCTATTCTTATGACCCCACCACTCAGTGCAGTTCTTATAGCTGCGATGGTGGATTAGATTGTGACTCAGAACCACAAACTTCTGAAACTCCCCACACGCAAGGCGGTGGTTAAGCACTTACGGAATGATTCGCTTTTTTTTAGTTCTAAATGATTCACAGGAATTGATCAACTCCCGATCAATTCCTGTTTTTATACCCAAAAAATGCCACCCAAGAACAAATAAAAACAACATTACCATTTACCAATGCATTTTCCGATATTTGTCTGGAGAAAATATCCTAGCTTTAGTAAGTTGCTAAAGACTTGTAAAACTCCAACTACTATTGTCAAAATCAAATCGTATACTCGCGGCCATTCTTTTCACAGACATCAAAGGTTATACGGCCTTGGTGCAAAAGGATGAAGAGGCGGCCAAAGCATTGCTCCAAAAATACTACGAGGTAGTAGAGCGCAACCACGAGCGTTTTAATGGCACCATCATCAATATTTATGGAGATGGTAGTGTGAGTACTTTTAATAGTGCCTTGGAAGCGGTATCCTGTGCCAGAGCAATGCAGTTGGAATTTGGGAAGCTTCCGCAAATCCCCGTTCGGATGGGTATCCATATCGGAGATGTTGTATTGGAAAATGACAATATTTTCGGACATAGTGTCAATGTCGCCTCCAGGATTGAAAGCATCGCCATCCCCTATTCGGTTTTGTTTTCTGAAAATGTACAGAATGAACTAAGGAGTCATCCAACGTTTCGATCCAAGTCTTTGGGGCAAATCAATTTTAAAAATCTAGAAAACGAAATCGAAGTATTTGCACTAGAAGAAGATTTTCTACAAATACCGGAACGGGAAAAACTACAGGGAAAACTAGCAGAGAAAAAAGAAAAAAAGAATTATAAAACACTCGCTATTGCGGCCTTAGCCATCGCCGCTTTTATATTATTGACTTGGCTGTTCTTTCCTCCGCAAAGGGTAGTAGAAAAAACGGAAAATCTCATTCCTCGCATCGCCGTACTCCCTTTTGAAAATACAGGTACAGACTCTTCTCAAATAATTATGATCAAAGGTTTTGGTCAAGAAATACTCAATAAATTATCTCGCCTCGAAGACCTCAATCCTATCACTTATAAGGCTTCAGAAAAATTGATCAAAGAAAATAAATCTATCGAAGATCTGGTCAAAATTTTAAACATAACCCATCTTTTGGCAGGTGATATTCAGATCAACGGAGATCAAATGAGAATTCAAGTTCACCTCACCGATACCAAAGTGAAAAACCAACTGTGGGGCAATAGTTTGGTTCGAGATTACTCCATGGAAAATATCTTTGCGTTGCAAAATGAAGTAGCGTTCAATATTGTAGAAGCATTAAAAACCAAATTGCTTCCAGCTTCTAAATTGGAAATGGAAAAAAATCCAACGCAAACATTGGAAGCCTATGCCTTGATCATTGATGCGCGCGATGAATTTGCCAAACGCACCCCGGAGTCTTTACAGCAGGCGGTGTCTTTATTGGATCAGGTAAAAGTCATTGATCCAGAAAACGCCTTGGGTTTTGGCATGCAGGCTCAGGTCTACGCGACCATTGCCGCTAATGGCTATCAGACTTGGGAGGAATTGCATTCTATTGTTTTGGCACAAGCACAAAAAGCTTTAAGTCTAGATCAAAATTCAGCAGAGGCTTATATGGCTTTGGGAGAATACTATAATCTCTACCAATGGGATTTTACCAAAGCAGAAGAAATGTACCGAAAAGCCATTCACCTCAAACCTACGGATGCCAATGCCAATCAATGGTTGGGAGAGCTATTATTGAAAAAAGGAAAACTCCGCGAAGCCCGGATCCTCAATGATCGGTCTCAACAACTCGACCCCACTTCGCGATCCAACAAATACTTTTCTTCTTTGATCACCCATGCTTTTGGAGATATCGAACAAGCCAAAAATATTTCGGAAAAGCTAGTTCAAGAATATCCAGATTATCCAACACCCCAAAATTACCTGTGGTATTATTATCTTGCAAAAGGAGATTTTATAAAAGCCAAAAAAGGCATTGCCAGACCCAGTAAAATACGCGAATCTTTAATTCTTGTAGAGCAAAATGACTTTGAGCGCATCGAAAAATTATACGCACCCAAAGCGATCAATCCCAATATTCAATTTCTCATTCATGTAAAAAAGGAGGAATGGGACGCTGCTTATGCTTTACTTGAAAACCTGTATGAAAATAAAAAATATACTTGGCGGGCGATTCAGCATGTTGGCCAATTTCAAGTATTTGACCAACTTAGGAATAATCCAAGGACCGCAGAGGTTTTGGCAAAATATGGGGTAACGGTTTTCAAACCTATCGGTGCTGAAAATTAGTCGAGTAAAATACAAGGGCTATAATTACTAGAGGAATTGATGAAGCGAAGCGAGTGGGAAGTCCTAGCAGTCAAGGACTTGTAATCGAATTGTCCATTTGCGCCAAAATAACTTTCCAAGGTATTTCACCGAATCCTTGACTTTGAGAATTTTTTTACCTTATCTTTGCGCTAAGAACTGTAGAAAAAATAAAATTATGACTTTTCAATTTATGCATCATATGCACCATCATTATTTTTACCCTCCCAGGTAGATGGTGTCCCTATGTTGTCCTAAAATCATAATAGATTTCAACAAGAAAGCGGCTTACCAAATATCTGGTAAGCCGCTTTCTTATTTGAACCAATTTGCAATGCATTGGTTGACTCACTTATAGGATTATTAAAAAAGTCAAAGAACTAAATTAGCCCACATGGAAAGACTAAAAATAGCCATTCAGAAATCAGGAAGATTACAAGAAGGATCTTTAAGAATGCTAAAAGAATGCGGCATTCGGGTAGACAATGGTCGCGATCAGTTGAGAGCACAAGCCAGTAATTTTCCGGTAGATTTTCTATACTTGCGAAATTCGGATATTCCTCAATACGTGGAAGACGGAGTCGCAGATATAGGAATCATTGGGGAGAATGTATTGGTGGAAAAACAAAAGAAATTAGATAAGATCTTGCCCTTGGGTTTTTCTAAATGTCGATTATCTATTGCGGTTCCCAAAAACACCAATTACCCAGATGTTCAGTTTTTACAAGGAAAAAAGATTGCTACTTCTTATCCCAATTCTCTGCAACAATTTCTCGATCAAAATGGAATCAAAGCAGAAATTCACGTCATCTCTGGTTCTGTTGAAATCGCCCCTAATATTGGTTTGGCAGATGCGATATGTGATTTGGTAAGCTCTGGAAGTACCCTATTTAAAAATGGCCTGGAAGAAAAAGACCTGATCTTAAAGTCTGAAGCTTGGATGGTCGCTCGTCCCAATCTTCCTCCAGCCTTACAAGCGATTTTTAGTAAAATCGTCTTCCGACTAAAATCCGTTTTGGCGGCTAAGAATAATAAATACCTGCTATTGAATGCACCCAATAAATCGCTCGACAAAATCATTGAAGTATTGCCCGGAATCAAAAGTCCAACCATTATGCCTTTGGCACAAGAAGGCTGGAGTTCGATCCATACGGTGATCCAAGAAGATAAATTTTGGGAAATCATCGAAGAATTAAAAGCCCAAGGTGCTCAAGGGATGTTGGTAATCCCCATCCAAAAAATGATCATTTGACCATCACTAATTAAAGGAAAAAATCATGCTAAAAAAATATATAAATCCATCTCCTGATACTTGGGCAAAAATATTGGAACGACCACTTTTGGATACCAGTAAGTTAGAATCTGTCGTACAGGAAATCTTAGAGGAAGTAAAGGTTAAAGGAGAGGAAGCTTTATTAGAAATGACTCGTCGATTTGATAAAGTAAGCCTCCAAAATATCCAAGTTTCTTCAATGGAAATAGAGGGAGCAGCCAACCAA
Source organism: uncultured Saprospiraceae bacterium (assembly GCA_964419315.1). Classification (GTDB taxonomy): domain Bacteria; phylum Bacteroidota; class Bacteroidia; order Chitinophagales; family Saprospiraceae; genus CALLVY01. Next base: position 15,317 of record CAYQRA010000013.1, read on the forward strand.
ATCAGCGAGGAACTTAAAGCGGCTATTCAATTAGCCTATGAAAATATCAAAGCTTTTCACAAAGCACAAATCCAAGAGCCACCAGTCATCGAAACCATGCCGGGCGTCCGCTGCTGGCAAAAAAATGTGGGCATAGACAAAGTAGGGCTATACATTCCCGGAGGAACGGCGCCGCTATTTTCTACTATTCTAATGCTGGGAATACCCGCAAAACTAGCGGGTTGCCAAGAGCTCATTATGTGTACCCCTCCACAAAAAGATGGCAGTATTTCACCGGCAATGCTGTATACGGCCGCCTTGATTGGAATCGATAAAATATTTAAAGTTGGTGGCGCTCAAGCTATCGGAGCACTGGCGTATGGAACGGAAAATATTCCGGCGGTTTATAAGATTTTTGGCCCCGGAAATCAATATGTCACGGCTGCAAAACAAATCGTGAGTAGGAAGGGAGTGGCCATTGATATGCCAGCAGGACCTTCGGAGGTTTTGGTCTTGGCGGATAGCAGCGCGAATCCCGCTTTTGTGGCGGCTGATTTGCTATCGCAAGCAGAACATGGCACCGATAGCCAAGTGGTATTGATCACCTATGAAGAGCAAATGGCAGATGCCATTGCGGAGGAATTGAAAAGACAATTGGTTGATTTGCCACGTCGATCTGTAGCCGAAGCTGTGGTTCAACAAAGTCCAGTGGTCGTACTCCGCAATGCGGAAGAGGCCATCGCCTTGATCAATACTTATGCCCCCGAGCACTTAATTTTGGCCATAGATCAAGCGCAAGAAGTCGCCAGTGCGATTCGCAATGCAGGATCTGTTTTCTTAGGACATTATACGCCAGAGTCAGTGGGAGATTATGCTTCGGGGACCAATCATACTTTACCGACCAATGGTTTTGCTAAAGCATATAGTGGTGTAAATATGGATGCTTTTGTAAAAAAGATTACCTTTCAGCAATTAAGTGAAAAGGGCTTACAAAGTATTGGTCCAGCCGTAGCGGAAATGGCGATGGCGGAACAACTAGCGGCCCATGCAAAAGCGGTTCAGATTCGCTTAAACGAAATGTAAACAAGTATTAGAATTAAGAAAGAATGCAAAAAACTGAAATCCACCAACTGGTTCGTCCGAATATTCTAAAAATGAAAGCTTACTCTTCCGCACGTTCGGAATTCAAAGGCGAAGCTGATATTTTATTGGATGCCAATGAGAATCCTTATGATACGGGGTTCAATCGTTATCCCGATCCTTTGCAATGGACCTTGAAACATAAGATTGCGGAACTAAAGGGATTGCCTAGCGAACAAATATTTTTAGGGAATGGTAGCGATGAAGCCATCGATCTATTGATTCGTATTTTTTGCGAACCAGGTAAAGATCATATTCTGACTTTGCCTCCGACTTATGGGATGTATAAAGTTTGCGCAGATATTGCAGATGTTGGAATAGTTGAAACTCCCTTAGCGGAAAATTTTCAAATAGAGGTAGATCAGGTTTTGGCGAAAGCCAATGCTACTTCTAAAATCCTTTTTATTTGTAGCCCGAATAATCCTACCGGCAATAGCATGGCTTTGGGAAGCATCAAAAAAATACTGCAAAATTTCCAAGGGATTGTAGTGATTGATGAAGCTTATATTGATTTTTCAGAACAAGAAAGTGCAAGTTCACTCTTAGGCGAATTTGAACGATTGGTGGTTTTACAAACCTTTTCAAAAGCTTGGGGTTTGGCAGGAATTCGTTTGGGAATGGCCTTTGCTTCAGAAGCGATTATTGCTTTGTTCAATAAAGTCAAAGCACCTTATAATGTCAACCAATTGACCCAAGACGCTATATATATGGCTTTAGATGAGGTAGAAGAAAAAAACGACTGGGTAAGTGCAATCTTGACAGAAAGAAAACGCTTAGAAGAGGAATTGTCAAAGTTGAAATGTGTACTGGCGATCCATCCTTCGGATACTAATTTTCTTTTGGTAAAGGTCAGTAATCCCCCAGCGATTTACCAACACCTAATCAATCAAGGTATCGTGATTAGAGATCGTTCGAAACTAATGCTTTGTGAGGATTGCTTGAGAATAACAGTAGGAAATGAAGATGAAAATGGTTTCCTTTTGGAAGCACTGGAGGAGTATGATTTTATAGAGCCCAAGGATTCCGAAGGCTAGAAGTCCTGACCTTGTGTCAGGTAGGCAAGTGCGACAAGTCTTGAAGTTTCCATATGATCTTAAAAAAAATCGTTCTTGGATAAACCTCCGTTGTCGGTTTGTCAGAGAACCAAAAAAATAAAAAGGAGAAATGAAGAAAGTACTCTTTCTCGATCGCGATGGAACTATCGTGCTCGAACCACCAGTAGATTACCAATTGGATAGCCTTGAAAAACTAGTGTTCTACCCTAGCGTCTTTCAATACCTGTCCCGTATTGCCGCAGAATTAGATTTTGAACTGGTGATGGTGACCAATCAAGATGGCCTAGGAACGGAAACTTTCCCGGAAGATCAATTCTGGTTGCCTCACAATAAAGTGATTCAAGCTTTCGCCAATGAAGGAGTGGAGTTCTCCGAGGTTATTATCGACCGCACTCGCCCCGAAGACAAGGCGCCAACGCGCAAACCCGGAACGGCTTTACTCACCCAATATCTTGACGGCACCTACGACCTAGCCAATTCTTTTGTGATCGGCGACCGCCTCACCGATATGGAACTCGCCAAAAACCTCGGCGCCAAAGGAATTTGGATCAACACTGATCCCAGCTTAGGTGCAGAAGAAGTCACCAATAAAAAATTGGACGATAGCATCGCATTAACAACAACGAGCTGGGAAGCCATTTATAAATTTCTAAAACTCCCCCTCCGCCGCGCCGAAATCCGACGCAATACCAAAGAGACCCAAATCCATATCCAGTTGCTTTTAGATGGCAATGGAAAATCGAATAACGATACGGGCATTCCTTTTTTCGATCATATGCTCGACCAATTGGCTCGCCATTCGGGTAGCGATTTGTCTATAAAAGTAGTCGGTGATTTAGAGGTAGATGAACACCATACCATCGAGGATACCGCCTTGGCATTGGGCGAAGCCTATGCGCAGGCACTAGGAACCAAAGCGGGAATGGAACGCTATGGATTCTGCTTGCCGATGGATGATTGTTTGGCGCAGGTGGCCATTGATTTTGGCGGTCGCCCTTGGTTGGTTTGGGAGGCTACTTTTAAAAGGGAGATGATTGGAAAAATGCCAACGGAAATGTTCTTTCATTTCTTTAAATCTTTTAGCGATGCTGCGCGTTGTAATCTCAATATCAAAGCAGAAGGGAATAACGAACACCATAAGATAGAAGCGATTTTTAAATCTTTGGCTCGTGCCATTCGCATGGCCATTCGCAGGGATCCTTATAATCAACAATTACCCACTACTAAAGGAATTTTATAAGATGCAAACAGCCATTATCGATTATAATGCAGGGAATGTTCAATCTGTTCTTTTTGCTTTACAGCGATTAAATGCGGAAGCTATTTTGACCAATGATCCAACCGAAATACGATCTGCGGATAAAGTTATTTTTCCTGGAGTAGGCGAAGCGAGTTCTACAATGGATTATCTCCGGAGCGAAGGTTTAGATCAATTGATTAAAAGTCTAAAACAACCCGTACTAGGTATTTGCTTAGGAATGCAATTGCTCTGCGAACATTCAGAAGAAGGAGATACGCCTTGCATTGGAGTGATCCCGCAAGTTGTTCGAAAATTTATCCCACAACAAAAAGATCAAAAAGTCCCACACGTTGGATGGAATAGTTTGAATAAAATTGAGCAGGGATTTATTCCAAAAAACCTAGAAGAGGAATATGTCTATTTCGTTCACAGTTATTATGTAGAAATCGGCGAGCACACCATCGGTACTTGTAATTATATTCAAAATTTCAGTGCAGTTTTACAAAAAGATAATTTCTACGCGACTCAGTTTCATCCAGAGAAATCCGGCAAAATTGGAGAACAAATTTTAAATGGTTTTTTAGAACTTTGAATACCATTGAAAAAAAAGTCAGAAGAGGACTTTGTTTTTCAATAAAATCTAACATATGTACATCATTCCAGCAATAGATATCATTGACGGACAATGTGTTCGACTTACCCAAGGAGATTATCAACAAAAAAAGGTCTACGACCAAAACCCTCTGGAAGTAGCCAAGCGCTTTGAAGCGGCCGGCATTCGCCGGCTACATGTAGTAGACCTCGATGGTGCCCGATCGAAAAAAATCGTCAACCAAGAAGTTTTGCGAAAGATCAGTACCCAAACCAATCTGGTAGTAGATTTTGGAGGTGGGATAAAATCAGAAGAAGATGTGAAAATTGCTTTTGATTGTGGTGCTCGACAAATAACTGTGGGGACTTTGGCGGTTAAGCAAGCAGATTTATTTTTGACTTGGTTGGAAAAATATGGTGCAGACAAAATTATTTTGGGGGCAGATGCTAAAGAGGAAAAAATCGCCGTGAATGCTTGGCAAGAAGAAAGTACAATCAACTTGTTTGACTTTTTAAAAGACTATCACCAAAAGGGCGTCGCCTATACCATTTGTACGGACATTTCGAAAGATGGTCTTTTGCAGGGAACTGCTGAAAATTTGTATCGGCGGATTCGGAAAACATTACCCGATTTGCAATTGATCGCGAGTGGAGGAGTGACTACTTTAGAAGATCTAAAAAGTTTAAAAGCGATGGGTTGCTACGGGGCGATTGTTGGAAAAGCTTTTTATGAAGGAACGATTCAGTTAACAGAACTAAACAAAATTTAATTATAATAATGTTAGCCAAACGAATTATTCCTTGCTTAGATATCAAAGACGGTCGAACCGTCAAAGGGGTTAATTTTGTCAACCTCCGAGATGCTGGTGATCCGGTAGAATTGGGGCGTCTATACAGCGAACAAGGTGCTGATGAAATCGTATTTCTCGACATCACCGCAACGCACGAAAAAAGAAAGACCCTAGCAGCATTAGCCAGAAAAGTAGCCGCGCAATTGAATATTCCTTTTACCATTGGCGGCGGAATAAAGTCGGTAGCGGACGTAGCGGTCTTATTGGCTGCTGGAGCTGATAAAATAGCTGTAAATTCGGCGGCAGTTAAACAACCGGCATTAATTGAGCGTCTGAGTAAAAACTTTGGGAGCCAATGCATTGTTGTGGCTATAGATGCCAAACAGGTCGAAGGGACTTGGTATGTTCATCTAAATGGCGGGAGAAAAGCGACAGAGATAGAGTTGATGACTTGGGCTAAAGAATGCCAAGAACGGGGTGCCGGAGAAATCCTTTTTACTTCCATGGATCACGATGGAACCAAAAATGGTTTTGCAATAGAAGCTTTAGCAGAAATGTCGGACTTATTATCCATACCCATTATCGCCTCCGGCGGCGCTGGAAAAAAAGAACACTTTCAAGAAGTGTTTACCAAAGGAAAAGCAGATGCAGCATTGGCGGCTAGGATTTTTCATTTTAAAGAAATTGGTATTCCCGACTTGAAAGGATATTTAGCGGAACAGCAGGTTTGGGTTAGAACTAGAAATTGAATTAGAATATAAAATATTAAAAGACATTCTTTGACAAGTCCCGTGGTTGACTCATACACGGGATTTGCCAAGGACCATAAAACGTGGCGATATGAAAATCAACATGGAAAGGAAAAATAAAGCGATGCACTTTGTTGCTAGTAACGAAGACGGCAATAGCATCTCTATGGACGGTTCGCCCGAAATTGGCGGAGAAAATCTAGGCGTTCGCCCAATGCAATTGATGCTGATGGGAATCGCTGGTTGTAGTAGTATCGACTTGGTACTTTTTTTGAAAAAAATGAGACAACCCTTGGAAGATATTAAAGTCAGTGTTTCTGCTACCCGCAGAGAAGGAGAAGTCCCTTCTTTGTTTGAAACGATTACCGTGGACTATCAATTATTTGGAGACCTTTCACCAGCGAAAGCAGAAAAGGCCATCAAGATGTCTTTGGATCAATATTGTTCTGTGGCAAAAATCATTGAACACACTGCAGAAATTAAATACACCTTTTCGATTAATCCCGTGGCATGAAACGTCCATGATTAAACAACTTCTATTTAATCATGGCAGACCGTTTCCATATGACCATGACTTAGAATGAAATAGATACATGAAATTCGAAACCAAAGCGATAAGGATTCAAGCGGAACGTTCCGAACATCGAGAACATAGTGTCCCTATTTTTCCAACCTCTAGTTTTGTATTTGAAGATGCAGATCAGATGAGACAGACATTTGCTGGTGAGGAAAATGGGAATATCTATAGCCGTTTTACCAACCCCAATTGTCGAGAATTAGAAGATAAGATGGCGGCACTGGAAGGAGTAGAAGATGCTCATGCCACCGCGAGTGGAATGTCTGCTATCTTTTCCACTTTCCTTTCTTTTCTGGAAGCAGGCGACCATATACTATCTTCCCGTGCCATTTTTGGTTCCTCTTTTACGGTATTGACCAAGTACTTGCCCAAGTGGGGAATTGATTGTTCTTGGATAGATCCGAACGATCCGGAGAGCTGGGAAAAAGAAGTTCGTCTAGAAACGAAAATGCTTTTCTTAGAAACCCCTTCCAATCCGGGTTTGGATATAGTGGATTTAGAAGCGGCAGGAGCTTTATGTAAAAAACACAACTTGCTCTATTGTGTCGATAATTGTTTTGCAACTCCTTATCTCCAACAGCCTGCTAAATATGGCGCTGACCTAATTCTTCATTCTGCGACCAAATATATCGACGGCCAAGGCCGAGTCCTCGGCGGTATTATCGCAGGGAGTAAAGAACACCTTAAGATTGTTCGAGCTTTTTGCCGTAGCACGGGTCCGGCCTTATCTGCTTTCAATGCTTGGATATTATCCAAAAGTTTGGAAACGCTTGCAGTACGTTTGGATCGACATTGTGAGAATGCTTTGGTCTTGGCAAAATGGCTTACTGAAAACGATCAGGTCAGTAGAGTAAATTATCCATTTTTAGAAACACATCCTGCCTATCCATTGGCTAAAAAGCAAATGCGCCAAGGTGGTGGTATTGTAACTTTCGAGGTGAAAGGCGGTTTGGAGCAAGGGAGGCAATTATTGGATAATATGAAACTACTTTCTTTAACTGCTAACCTTGGCGATACTCGAACGATAGTGACTCACCCTGCATCTACGACACATGCGAGACTTACAGAAGAAGCAAGAATGGCCGTGGGAATTACACCGGGACTTTTGCGAGTATCAGTGGGTTTAGAAAATATTGAAGACATTATCGCTGATCTGAATCAGGCTTTAGCTGTCTCAAAATTGTAAAAGGAGAATAGCTCATGGAAAGAGACGTAAGGAAAGAAAACTATTCGATGCCGGTCGAAGTAAAAGGTTTGCAGTTTTATAATTGCTCAGATTCTTTTGAATTAGAATCTGGAGAATTTTTAGAATCCTTGACCATTGCTTATCACACCTTCGGTAAAATCAATGCCGCGAAAGACAACATCATTTGGGTTTGTCACGCGCTGACTGCCAATTCGGATGTATTGGATTGGTGGCCCGGTCTTTTTGGAGCGGGGCATACTTTTGATCCGGAAAAGCATTTTATCGTCTGCGCTAATATTCTGGGTTCTTGTTATGGAACTACTGGTGCTAGGAGTATCAATCCGCAAACGGGACTTGCTTATGGTTTGGATTTTCCGGCAACTACGATTCGGGATATGGTCAAGGCGCATGATTTGCTTAGGGCTCATTTAGGGATTGAAAAAATCAGTCTTTGTATTGGTGGGTCTTGTGGAGGTCATCAGGTTTTGGAATATGGACTTTTATTTCCAGAGCGCATCCAACGGATGATTGCCTTGGCGACTAGCGCGCGCGAAAGTGCTTGGAGTATTGCGATCCATGAAGGCCAACGAATGAGTTTGGAAGCAGATCCTTCTTTTTATGAAAATACAGATAAAGCAGGTGTCAAAGGTCTGAGAGCCGCCCGTGGAAATGCCTTACTTAATTATCGAACGCTCCTTTCTTATAATGCCGCTCAAACAGATACCGATGGTCGCAAAGATGATTTTAGAGCCAGTTCTTATATCCGCTATCAAGGCTTGAAATTGGAAAAACGTTTTTATGCACATTGCTATTATGGTTTGCTTAAAACCTTGGATACCCATCACCTTGGCCGAGATCGTGGAGCGATTGAAACGGTTTTACGGAATTTGAAAATTCCAATTTTAGTCTTGGCGGTAGATACTGATCAATTGATCCCCTCGGAAGAACAATTGTTTTTAGCACGTCATTTACCGATGTCGACTTATAAAATAATTAAAAGTGATTTTGGGCATGATGGTTTTTTACTGGAAGCCGAAAAGATTGGTGAACTAATAACAGAATGGCTTAAGTAGTAGGTAGATTCAAACTCTGATTTGCCTGCTGATTTAAATTAAAACGAAAATAGACAGATGGAAAATACCCTAATAAATTTTGATCCAACTTCCGTTGATTTCGCGAAAAGCGATGGTTTGGTACCAGCGATCATCCAAGATACAGAAAGCCAAAAAGTTTTGATGCTAGGTTATATGGATAAAGCTGCCTTGGAAAAAACAGTTGCAGAAAAACGCGTTACCTTTTTTAGTCGCAGTAAGCAACGCTTATGGACCAAGGGAGAAAGTTCTGGCTATTTTTTAAATGTCGTTCAGATTCGGTTAGATTGTGATCAAGATACCCTTTTGATTCAGGTAAATCCAGTTGGCCCCGTTTGTCATACTGGAACAGATACCTGTTTTGCGGAGCAAAATAAAGCGACTTCTTTTTTGCAAAAACTAGAGGATACCATCAAAGATCGCTATGATCATCCCAACGAAAAATCTTACACCACTTCCCTCTTTGCCAAAGGAATCAATAAGGTGGCGCAAAAAGTAGGGGAAGAAGCGGTAGAATTGGTGATAGAAGCAAAAGATGATAATGAAGCTTTATTTTTGGGAGAAGCGGCAGATTTGATGTATCATTATTTAGTACTTTTACGGGCCAAGGG
>CAYQRA010000014.1:0-23952 GCA_964419315.1 uncultured Saprospiraceae bacterium
TTTCACCTTGCCCTTACTTGGTTTTTTATCTTTGCTTTTGTCCTTGTCTTTGTCCTCTTCTTTTTTAGTCTCTTTCGTGGGCGTTTCTTCCGCTTTCTTTTTCTTCTTTCCTTTTTTAGTTTCTTGCGCTGTTGTTTTCTCTTCTTCTTTTTTCTTTTCCTTTTTTACCCAAAGGGTGAGCATGCCTCCTCGCTTTTTATTTTTTCCAACAAAAGCAGCATCTGCACCAAAGCGCATGCCATCTACCGAAGCGTAAGCGGCTTGGTAAGCGGCTGGTGCCGGAAAAACTTTGAAAGGACTATCTAGTATTTTGCCATTGCTTCGCGCCAATTCTCGGAAAGGACGAATGTCGTCAAGAATAAAAGCAGCGCGACCAAAAGTACCAATGATCAAATCCTGTTCTCTTGGATGTATTTTCAAGTCAATCGTAGAAACGGAAGGAAAATCATGGTTCCACTTATTCCAATTGTTTCCCGCATCAATACTAAAATACAATCCATGATCTGTTCCTAAAAATAATAATCGACTTTCTTCGGGATCTTGTACAATGGCTTGTGCATAACCAGAAACTTTATTTTCGTCAGCAATTCTAGTCCAGCTTTCGCCAAAGTTTTTGGTATGAAAAACATAAGGTGTCCAGTCATTTCTGCGATAATTATTGACCACCACAAAAGCTTCTCCTTTGTTTTTACTAGACAATTCAATTTGAGGAATCCAACTTCCTTTCGGACAGCCTACTAGTCGATTACTCAGGTTCGTCCAGTTTTTTCCACCATCGCGCGTCAACTGCAATTGACCATCATCCGTACTGACCCAAATGAGGTCTTTATCGAGTGGGCTGGGAGCGATAGCGAGTATAGAAGTGAAATTTTCTGCTTGCGTGGCATCTATCGTCAAACCACCACTAAGGGCTTGTTTTTGTTTGGTAGAATCATTGGTAGTCAGGTCGGGAGAAATGATTTCCCAGCTTTGGCCACAATCGAGACTTTTATGTACATATTGACTGCCAAAATAAACCCCACAATCCTGAAAAGGGTTTTGAGCAATAGCGGCATTCCAATTGAACCTCAAGGGATCTCCCCCCGGGTGAACAGGGCGAATAAATTTATTGTCTCCCGTTTCTCGATCATAATAAGATAGGTAACCACCTTGCGACATCGCATAACCAAAACGACTATCGCTAGGCCGCGGTACGACATCAAAGCCATCCCCAAAAGCGACTTCTTGCCAATCCCCATTGCGAATACCTCCATTTTTCCAAACAGCACTAGGACCTACCCAAGACCCATTATCTTGCATCCCACCAGATACATTATAAGGAATGTCCATATCGTAATTGATGTGATAAAACTGAGCGAGTGGAAGGTTTTCGATAAAGCGCCAATTATCGCCACCATCTTTGGAGATGTTGAGTCCACCGTCATTTCCTTCGATGATGAAATTAGGATTTTCTGGATGAATCCAAAAAGCGTGATGATCTGGGTGGACGCCAGAGTAAGGGACAATCACTTCAAAAGTTTTTCCACCATCTTCACTTCTGGAAATAACAGACCAGAGACTGTAGATGCGGTTTTCATTTTGAGGGTCTACAAATATATCTGCATAATAAAAGGGACGATTCCCAATATTTTTATCACTGCTGCGCTTGGTCCATTTATGTCCACCATCTGTCGATCGATAAAGCGCAAATTCATCCGCTTCGACCAAGGCATAGATGGTATTGGGTTTGGAAGGAGCAATGGCGAGCCCGATCCGACCAAGTGTCGCTTTGGGCAGCCCATCTTCTCCGGTTATTTCTGTCCAGTTTTCCCCTCCATCATACGAACGATACAGACCCGATCCTTCGCCACCAGAATTGAAAGTCCAAGGCTTACGACCAAATTCCCACATGGCGGCAATTAGTTTATTTGGATTATTGGGATCTACGACAAGATCTGCAGCTCCCGTTTCCTCATTGACATACAATATTTTTTTCCAGGTTTTTCCACCATCGACGGTTTTAAAGACGCCACGTTCTGGATTGGGACCCCAGGCAGAACCTAGAGCGGCCACGTATACGATGTTGGGATTGTCGCGATGAATAATGATCCGATGGATCAGTCGTGTTTGGTCTAGTCCCATGTGCGTCCAACTTTTTCCACCGTCTATACTTCTATAAATACCGATACCACTATTATGAGAGTTTCTAGGGTTGCCCTCGCCGGTACCTACCCATATTTCGCTAGGATTATTTTGATTGATGGCGATGGCGCCGATGGATTGTACTTTTTCTTTGTCGAAGATAGGTTCCCAAGTAATCCCTCCGCTTTCAGATTTCCACACCCCACCAGAGGCGGTACCGATAAAAATACGATCTGTATTTTGCAGGTCAACATCAATGCTGGTTACCCGACCGCTCATCCCTGCGGGGCCGATACTTCTGGTTTTGATTCCTTTGAGTAAATCAACATCTATTTTTTGGGAAAATAAAAATAGGGGAAATAGGAGGAATAATAGGAGGGAGGCTTTGATTTTCATTTTGAATGTTATGTTTAAGTTTCTGAGGCTAAGGTACTTAAAAGAAATAGAATAATCCCAAGTACTATCAGGCATAATCTTGATCTACTGGGGATAAAAACTTTAAAGGCCAATGAGCGACAAGAAATTTGACCAATGTCTTTATGGGGAATTAACAAAATTATAATTTCTCTTAAAGATATTATTAAGGCTAAGTAGGAACAATAATTTATACTTATAATAAGTTATTCTTGCGAGAAGTTGGTAAGCCGCTTCTGCAACACAAAAATATATAATAAAGCTTTGAAAATCGTCTGACCTGATTGATAGACCTTTTCAAAAACAAAGAAACTGGATTTCCTGAGTAGGAAAAAAACTAAAGAAATAGTAGTTCTTCTACTGTTACGTGATCTCTATGTTAAATTTGAAAAAAAGTAGAAAAAAAGTAAAAAAAATTATTTGTGCTCAAATCCAAAATTGCTAATCCTTTTGGTGGAAAAAAATAGATCAGGATACTGATTATTGGGTAAAATAAGGTTCCTTCAGAAGGATATATTTTGTGTTAAAATCGAGTGCATAAAACTTAACCTTACTTATCTGTTCCATTACTGTACCTTTGCGTTATGATCTTAAATAAGTGGTTTTGAAAACCTGATTTTTAAGAATATTGAGGAGTAAAGGATTAGCTAGAATGGCTTAGATTATTAATAAAGATAGAGCAGTACGGCTAAAGTGTCTACTGGCAGTCAAATAAGAAAAGAAACTAAGGGTATCCTCTTTTTTTAGTGTCTTATAAATAGGATTAAAAGATTTTAGAGTAGAAAAGAAGTAAGTGACGATAAATGATAAAAAAAGTCTGATTGATGCAGCCTAATTGCTTTAGAATGCATCTACTTTAAATACCAGTAAACATTTTGATCAATCAATAATAAAGAAACAACAGGAAAGCTAAAACATATTGCACACACGTAGAAGAAAACTTAATCTTATTGTAAAAATTTACTAGCAAATTTTTTAACATTTTTTAAACGAAACATTCTTTTTCGCTAGTCAGATCGCTAGTGTACAACCTTTTGATTCGCCTTCTTTTAAGAAAGGAGATCTTTTTATCAATGCTGGAATAGGGTTTTTACCAACTGCCGCTTCAAAGAATACTCAATCCCTTGTTTCACCACTTTCTTTAAGTGCGAATTACCGAGTATCCAAAAATGCTTCGATTGGAGCTTTTGCGTCTACTTCTTTTAGTTCAGATTTGCCGGTATATAAGGTGATTCCTCGATCTAACAATAGTCAGCAGTTTATGGCAGGAGTTCGAACTTCGGTAGATTATGATATCAATAAGACCAGCTTCTATGGAGGACTTTTACTCGGATATAATCGGGAAAGTATGGTCATCAATATTCCAGTAATCGTAGGGGATGATGAAGTTACTTACCCAACGACGAATAAAGGAAAAGTAATTTATTCTGCCTTTATCGGTGGCCAGCAAATGTTGACCAAAAGATTGGGACTTTATGGAGAAGTAGGCTATGGCATATCCATTTTTAATTTCGGCCTCAGCCTCAAATTATAACAAAATATAGAGAAGGTTTTTTCCTTCTATTCAAGATAGTAAGTTTAAGTTTCCTATTTCAAGAGCCTTTGCCCTTTTTGGGTGAAGGCCTTTTTTATAGAAAGCTACCTTCTTAAATATGCTGTTTCTTTAGACTTTATTCGTCATTTGGTTGACTATTCTGCGACTTGGTAGATTCTGAAGGAGGAATAAAGGATTTATTTTGTATTTTGATAGTACAAAAGAGCTAAGCTAAAACGATTTTTTATAGATGCATTTGTATTCTTGAATTACTTACCTTCGCTTTATTACTTAAACTTAATCTAAGACGGTCAAAACATGAAGAAATCTGTATTTTCTATTCTATTCACTTTATCGCTATTATTTTCTCAAAATCCACTCACTGCCCAATCTGGCGGGATCGAGGTTTTGGGAAATTGGACGAATCCATCTTTGCCCCCTCATTCTTTTGGAGTCTATAATGAAGTTTGGGGAATTAGTGTAAATGGTCACGAATATGGCATCGTTGGTTCAGTGCGCGGTACTCATTTTATTGATCTTGAATCCGATCCATTACAAGAAGTTTTCTTCGTCGCAGGAAGAGATTCTATTGGGAATAACATTCATCGAGATTATCATAATTATGGCAATTATCTCTATGCTGTTTGTGATGAAGGATCAAGCTCTTTGCAGGTGATGGATTTTTCAGATCTACCCAATTCTGTATCATTAGTCTATGATTCTAATGAGTTTTTTGTGCGCAGTCATAATATCTTTATTGATGAAGACAATAAACGTTTGTATACCACGGAGACTTTTGATTGGTATTTGTCTTTGGAGAATCCAGAAAAGCCAGTGAAAGTTAATTTTGAAACTACAGACCCCACCCCGCCTCGTCAACATGATCTCTATGTCAGAGATAATATTGCCTACCTCAATTGCGAAGATAATGGCCTTTGGGTATATGATGTCAATGACCCACAAGATATCAAACTGCTCGGCAACATGACCAGCTATCCCAATCAAGGATACAATCATTCCGGTTGGCTCAATGATGAAGGAACCCACTATTATTTGTGTGAAGAAACCACCGGTGCAGACATCAAGGCGATTGACGTGACGGATTTTTCGGACCTCGAAATAAAAAAACGATTCAATGTAGGAACTCCTCATGCCAACCTACCGCATAATGCGATGATCACTGGAGACTATCTTTACATTTCTTATTATTATGATGGGCTACAAGTTTATGATATCTCTAATCCAGAAGAACCTTTTCGAGTAGCTTTTTATGATACTTTCATCGGAGCTAATAGTGGCTTCAAAGGGAACTGGGGTGTTTATTCCAAATTGCCTTCTGGTAGAATTTTAGCATCAGATATGACTTATGGTCTTTTCCTCTTGGGGGTTACACCTGGCAATTATCCTATTGATGCGACGCTTGAATCCAGTGAAAGGTCTAAGGCTTATTGCACGAATTTGGATCGAGTAGAATTTGATATTGACATCGGGCCAGGATTCGATGCTGGAGGAGTGACTTTGGATATTCAGAATTTGCCATCAGGAGTTACGGTAGATTATAGTATGAATCCGGCATTACCAGGAAGTACCGTTACCCTTGGTCTTTCTGGAATTACAGATCTAGGGATGATCCGAGTTACTGCCGAGGATGGAATAGATCAGAGCTTTTACTTGGATTTAACTATTTTCTCTTTTGAGAATCTTCCAAATGCAACGCCTTTGGAGGAACCAACCAATGAAGAAATGAATGTTGGAACTAGTCCAACTTTTACTTGGCTCGGAACGCCCTTTGAAACGTTTGAATTTGAATTAGGAACAGATCCTTCTGATATCGTCGGAACCCTAATTTATTCTGAGGTTCTTGTTGGAAAACGATCATTAGAACTCCCTATCGAATTATTTTCGGGTACTTACTATTGGCGAGTTTCTACCCAAAATGAATGTGGTACTACCTTTTCTGAGGTCAATAGTTTTAGTACCAATACCGTTAGTACTGTTGGTATCGACGCGGAAAAAATTATCCTACATCCGAATCCTGCTAGTGATCATCTGATCTTGACACTTCCAGCAACACAAGCAGCGACCAAATGCTCCTTGATGGACGTCCAAGGTAAAACTTTGCAAGAATCTATCTTGCCTGCGGAAAGCAGCGAGCACTACCTCGAATTGCAAAATGACCCTGGTGTTTATTTTCTTCGTTTAGAAAACGAGGGTAAAATAAGTACCAAAAAACTTGTAATTATTCGCTAGTAGAAGAGGAAAATTGCAGCAAAAAAAATAGAGTACTCATCGGATAATGAGCAATTTTGTACTTTAGAAATTTTTTGGATTTAATGAAAAGGTAATGGCTTAATTAGCGATTACCTTTTTGTTTTTGGTTCTCTGACAAATTCCGTGTGTGAGTCAACCAAAAAGAAGAAAAAACGCTTCTTTTAGTCGCTTTTTTGTTCTTATTTTTGGTTGACCACGGGATTTGTCAAAGAACGTTGTTTTTTTAGGAATAAAGAGCCAAGCCGAAAATCCAAGGAAAACAAATTAGAGTAGGTCGTTTTTTGTTAATTATTCTTCCTCCAAAAGGAAAATATCCCCCATAATAAAAATAAACCCACCAGACCAATTCCCCCCATCTGCATCATAGAGAATCTATGAGGCAAATCCAATGCTTGGGTATCTCCAAATTGGACAAAAGGAGCCCAATAAAAAGGATGACAATGCAAACGATCTGCTTGCTGGAGATAATTTAATTTAGCGCTTTGCAAAGCTTTTTCTTTAGTCGCGCCGTCTTTCAATTGATCATAATAAGCCATCATCAAATCGGCCGTAGTACAATCTTCAACCGCCCACATACTAATCAGGGTACTCGGACAACCAGCGTGAATAAAACCACGGGACAAACTCATCACACCTTCCCCTCGTAGTAAGGGACCATTGCCGGTATTGCAGGCACTAAGTACGGTCAAGTCCGCATTGAGGTGGAGATTGTATAGGTCGTAATTGGAAAGAAAACCATCCGTAAAAAATATTTTATTTTCCATGGGATCATAATCATCCAAACAGGAATGAGTAGCCAGATGCAAAATTCGATAATTACTGACTTGTTTATTGAAAATTTCTTTTAAGGCATCTGCGCCAATATAAGTCTGACCCGAAAGCAAACTTCCCAATTGTTGGACTTCTTTGGAGGTGCATTTTAGCTGATAAAGTTCTTCTTTTTGGCAAGTCCTTGCTTCCTTATTATGCGAAGCTTGCTTGCTACCAAAGCTAGGCGCAAAGCCAATAAAGTTTTTGCGATCTGCGGAAGGATTGGTTTTATTTTGTAGCCATAAGGTCGCCGAGTAATTATAACTAATTCGATAATCTTGGATGAGGTAACTTAAGTTGTCCAGTGAAAAATCCAGTTGATCAGAACTAGGTGCCTTTGAGAGTAAAACTTCAAATGGGATATAAGAAATTTGATCATCTGGTGTGATGAAAAGTTGCTCTATGGTAGCAGGGATTTTTAAAGGGGCAACGATTTGTTGATACAATTCCTGAGCAGTACGCGTAAATTGTTGAAAACTGACTTGCAAATCCTTTGGATAAGGATTTTTTAAGAGACTTCGAAGTTGATCAATAGCACCAGATAAATTTTCGCTTCTAGGAGTCGAGATCATCTTAGCTTCTTTTTTACTGATGTAAAAAAGATAAAGATTTTCTTTTCCCATAAAATACTCGACCAATGCACTTTGGTCATTGGGGAGTTTCTTTTGGACCGATTTAATGTCGGCCAGATGGGTGTCGTATTTTAATTGATGGTAGCGCGGATAATCTTTTTCAAAAGTAGCAATAAGCTCTTGGTGCCGTCGTCGAAGTTTAAATAATTTGTCTTCTAGCTTCTGGAGTTTATCAGCGTTTTTGGTCTTGCTTACTCGAGATTTTTCTTCTCTTATTTTTTTCTGATAAAATAGTAAATCGTTTTTGAGACTTTGATCTTTGAGGAGTAAGGAATCGGGGATGCCTGCAAAACCTTTGGCTGTATTTTCATTGATAGATTCGAGCAATAAAATGGCTTTGCTGCTTTCAAAAAGATGGAAAGCTTGTTCTAAGGAATTGTCAGAAAGTTGATGTTGATCTTTAATAAACAAAGCATGCAAAGCACCTTCATAAATAGGTACAACAATTTCGGAGAGGTATTCCTTGGAGCCTATGGCTAGAAAGTCCTGACGAAATTGCCGAATCATCTTTAGGGTCAATTGATAAGTAGCATTACTTGCCGACAAATAATCCAGCTCTTGATTTTGTCGATAAATTTCTAATAAACATTGTGCCTTCCCTTTTAAAATCTCAAGGATATCTTGGTCAACGACCAATTGTTCTATGGTGGGGTTGGCGAAGAAACTAACATTGTCAAAGTTTTCCGAAAAATGATAAATGGACTTTTGGTAGTTTTGTAAACTTTCAGCATACTTTTTTTGCATGAAATAGTGTTGGGCCAAGTCTTTATAAGCCATGCCGATAAGGGGGTGTCGGTCAAAAGTGTGGTATTCCTCTAGGTATAAATTTAGTGCCTTTTCTAAGTTTTGTTGGGCTTGATCAAAACTATTTTGTTTGCTATACCACTGCCCCAATATGCTGAAGTTTTTGATGGCAGGTCGCTGGAGATATTTTAAAGAAAGCGATTGAGCGGTAGCCAAATTCTTTTTTAGGGCGATGGCATTATTTTGATCAGAAAAAATATAAGCCATTTCCAAATGTGCATTAATACGTCTCTTTATCGCAATCTCGCCTTTAGGTATTTGAGGTCCCGTAAGGAGGTCAATTGCTTTTTGGTGAAGCGTCAGAGCGGTATCCTTTTTATTTTTTCTTTGAAAAAGCCGAGCGATGGTAATGTAACTATCTGCCACTCTAACATCATGAAAACCGTATAGGTCAATTCGAGAATGTAGGGCCTGGGTATAATAACGTACGGCTTCTTCTAAATCTCCTTTTCTAGCAAGGTTGACTCCAATATTATTTAAGATCGTAATGACTTCCTCTTGGTTCTCCATTTTTTCTTCGATCTCCAAGGCTTTAAAATAATTGGCCAAGGCTTGATCAAATTCCCCTTTTTCAAAATGAATGGATGCCAGATTATTGAGTACCGAAGTGTAGGCACTATTATTTTCTCCAATGTTTTTCTTAGCCGCAACTCGAGCCTGTTCCATAAATAAAAGACAATTTTCATAGTCTCCTTTATAATAAAAGCAAGAAGCTAATCCATTATTACACTTTACATAATTGATCCAGTTTTCCTGTTCTTTATAAAAAGGAAGCCCTTGTTGGAAATAGTAAATAGAACTATCTATATTTTGTAAAAATACCTGCTTGGCTTTTTCAATGAAGACATCGCTTGCTTCTTGAGCATCTGGATTAGCATACTCTTGACTAGTCTGGGCATTTACGGAAAGGGCAATTAGTGAAATTACCCCAAGTAAAAGAAGGGAAATTAGCTTTCTCATGCACTTATATTTATGTTTTGAAAAAAACACGCTATAAATTCCAAATATAACCAAGGGAGCCTTGGTGCTCAGACGAATCCGAGTACCAAGGCTAGGTAGAAAGACCTATTAAAGGGGAGGTCTAAAAGTATGTTTTATATGGAAAGATGAATTTCCACGCTGTCTTATTATAACTTAATTAACTTTTGGACACTTTGGGTTTGCCCATGCTTAAGGTGAAGATAATAAATTCCGCTTGAAAGATCATCAGAATTTATACTACTTTGATAAGCTCCAGACTTTATATTTTCTTGTTGCTGTAAGATCATTTTACCTTGAGGATCATAGATCGTATAGATCAATGGTGCATCAATTTCTGCATAGAAAGAAAAATTGATGAGGTTGTCAAAAGGATTGGGGCTAACTTGTAATTCTGTAACTTCAATTTGAGGAGCAGCCCTTCTGGGTTGTTGATCTTTCTCGTATTCCACAGGAACATTAGATACCGGCCCTATATCGTTGCCACATGGTCCACACAGCGTACAAATGATTAAGTCATAAACAGGGGGAATTGGCGTTTCCTCACAAGGATCTCCATTGAAATAGGTCTCATGGCAATCACACCAAGTATCATAAAAATCCATACAAGAAAAAGCTTGTCCGGGCTCAGAATATTTATGGATCGGGTATTCCGAAAAGGAATTGGCTTGTTTGCCTTGTGCGACCATTTTGATTTGGCGGGTAAAATTATTGACCCCCTCAGGACCAGACTCACGACAAGAGCCTGAATCAAAAGCGATTTCTAAGGCCAATTCAATCGCAAAGACCTCAACAGTTTGTCCACTGGCAGAAAGATCGGTTCCTATGTATTTTACCGTTTCATAAGGACCCGAAAGTTCTAAATTCTCAGAATACATTTCGTGCTGAATGTATACTTTAGGAAGATAAGCAGGAAGAGGGTAGGTTTGGTTTAGAATGGGGTTTTCTACAATGTTGGTCATGTAGATGTTGGGGTTAATTATCCCTTTGCAATCGGAATTTAATTCTGCAAAATAACTTCCGGCTGCGCAGCCGGGATAACTGACGCCGGAGGAACTCTCGACGCAAATTTTCATAACATTAATTTTCTTTTCCGCACCTTGACCTTGGGTATTAGTGACAGAGCAAAAGAAGATAAATAAAAATAGAGGGACTAAGAGCTGGAGATGAATTGGTTTTGTCATTGTTTTTGTTTTTTGTTTTTAGATTTTAGAAAAACTATCCAAACCTTATCAAAATGTTCCTTTTCTTGTGGAAATTGGAACAGTAAAACGAAAAGGACTGGATAATCGCTAGAAACCAGATTTCTGCTTATTATTGTGGTGGTGTTTCTAGCAATTATAAGCTTAATACCCCTTATTGTTAAAAGGATAGCAAAATGCGATAGAAAAATTGTTAGACTGGATTTGCTGACTCAAAAAAAGAGTTTCTGGGAGAGAATTAACTTGCAGCAATAATATAAGACTATTATTTGATTGATCGTGTTATACTTAAGGTATACTTTCACTATTTTAGAAAAAAATGATGGCGCGTGCTATCTTTTATATTTTCAGAGGTATAAACAGATATAAGAATGCAATTTTATAATGATCAAGATTTGATCGGACTACTGAAATCTTCATTAAAATCAGAACGAAATAGAGCTTTGAGCTATATGTATGAGAAGTATTATGGAGGTTTAGCTCGTTTTGTATTAGATAATAGTGGAACGGAAGAGGATGCGAAGGATATTTTTCAAGATGGTTTGGTTGTTTTGTATGAAAAAGTGCAAATTCCAAACTTTGTCTGGACGAGTACCCTCAAAACTTTTTTATTCGCAGTCTGTAAAAATTTATGGTTTAAGAGGTTGCGAAAAGCTTCCAATCGAGAAATTCCAACAGAGGATATCCAACAATTACAAGTTATGGATATTCCAATTGATGATCCTTATGAAGATCAAAAATTTCTTCTCCGTGGAGTAATGAACCAAATTGGAACTGCTTGTAAAGAGATTCTGACCCTCTTTTACTTCCAACATAGGAGTATGCAAGAAATCGCACAAGAAATGAACTTAGCTAATGAGAAAGTCGCCAAGAATAAAAAAGCTCGCTGTATGGCAAAATTACGAGAGCTATTTCAAGACTCTAAGTAAGGAGCAACTAAGCTATTTATTAGTTACGCCTTACTGAGGAATAAGACGGAGATGCCGTCTGCTAAAAATTATTTTCCGAATGAAAGATTTAACGAAAATTGATGATTACTTGATGGGGAAGTTTTCTCCGAAGCAAGAAGCTTCTTTTCTGAATGAAGTAGAGCATAATACAGAGCTACAAACAGAATTGGCTATCGCAAAACGATTGATCAAGGGAGTAAAAGCGGAAGCAAGATTAAGCCTTAAATCTGATTTGCAAAAGATTCACGAAACCATCAACCCAAGTATAGATTCACCAACCGAGGAAGCATCTTCAACCATTATACGACAACTAGAAAACCCTACCAACAAAAGAAGATGGATGCCTTGGCTGGCTGCAGCATCTGTATTATTAGTCCTCTCTTTATTTTGGTTTTCTGCTCGTCCAATCAATAATCAAAAATTATTTGCCCAGAATTATGCTCCCTACGATTTATCTTTAGCCGTACGAGGAGAGGGGCCATCTACTAAGTTGATGAAAGCCAATGACCTTTATCAGCAAGGGAATTTTAAGGCCGCTATTCCCATCTTCGAAGAAATCCTAAGCGAAAACCCTAAGCAGCAATTGATCCGCTTGGGACTAGCCAATAGCTATCTCGAAAATGATCAACTGGAACCAGCACAAGCGGAATACGAAATCGTTTATCAATCTAATGACCCTCTTTTAAAAGATCAATCTATTTGGTACTTGGCTTTACTAAGTATTCGCCAAGATGATTTGTCTAAAGCAAAGTCTTATTTGGAACTGTTGACCAAAGATCCAAAGGCAGATCGATACGAAGAAGCACAACAATTAAGCAAAAAAATAAAATAAATCTTGTGATTTATGCTATCCTTTGATCCGTCAAAGGTATTACCAATTGAAATGTAAAAAGTCCCTTACTACTTTTTTGAACATTTCTATAATACAAAACTTACTTCAGTTAGCAACAAACGTTTCTAACTTATCTGGAAAAAACATTTCTTTTTTTGTCTCGAATTTAAAAAATTGGAAACTCTACCTTTTGCTAGGTAAGAGCGTAACCCTCTGAGCAAATTGCTTAAGGAGGTCTAGTAGCGTGTGTCCATTGAGTAAACGATATTACTCAATGAAAGAATTTTAATTCGAGACTCCAGATAAATATGTAATGACCAGTGGAGTCTAGCCTACAAGCTAAACTTTACTGGTCTTTTTTTATGCTGGAACTTCAAGGCGTTTTTAACCCAATTGAAATAGATTGAGTAAAAAGTAATCTGCCACTTACTAGTCTTTACTGCGTCCTATTCGGATTAGAAGATGGAAGTTTACAAAGTCAAAAACCGATCTCTATCGAATAGAGGAGACGTTTAAGAATATTTTTGTTTTTAGAGTTTTTTTAGAAATGGAGGTGGGATTATCCTTTCCTCCATTTCTTTTTTATTCACGTCCTAAAACGCTCCATTTCATTGACTTTTTTAGGTCTTGGAAGTGGGGTAATATTTTTTATTGAAAAATAAACGGCAAAGATGCTACCCTTTTGATTTTGAAAGATATTAAGAGGCATGGGAATGAGTAGCTCTCTTCTGATAGCGCTTATTCGTGAAAACTAAAACCTTACAAGGAACTCGTTCCTTATTGTATTATATCTGGAAAACATTTCAATTTATCTCGAATTAAAAAAACGGACTTCGCTGTAAAACAGTGGGTCTACTAAGGTCACCCATGAGGTCTTTGGACTTTACTGGTGACTGTCTCCTTTGATCACTTAATGTTGTTCAAGGGTTCCCATTAATTCGAGACTCCAGATAATATGTAATGCCAGTGGAGTCTGATCATACGATCAAACTTCACTGGTTTTTTTTTGCCTAAAACGGATCTAATTTTTTAAACCTATAAATACCTTTTAATTATGAGATTTTTACTTTTATTCACTATGTGGGTTTTTGCGATGAGCCCCTTTCTCCAAGCTCAGAGCATTAATGATTTTAACTTGGAGATGGAAAAATATGTGCAAGAGCAGATGAATACACCTGCTCCCAATGAGGAAGCACAGGCTAAAATAAATTTGGAAGATGAAGTTCGAGAAGGCTTCAATCTTGATGATTCTCAGGAAGGTATTTCTGATGAGAACGGAGTAAAACAATCTCGTTTAAATGAGATTATCCTAACAGTGAGAAGAGCATATTGGGAAAAAACTTTTCGATTAGATAATCGAGACTTACTTCTAGAAATTAGAGGAGCTAATCGCCTAAATCCATTGAAAGCTAGTGGGCCTCTTGCTAATCCCGATCTAACTGCAGATTGTCCCATTCATGTGGCTATTCTCATAGATCAATCTACTAGTCTCAACGCTACAGAAAGAGCACAAATTCAAGCTGGATTAGTTGGCTTTCTTTCTAATATGGAAGAGTCAGGAAATTTGGTTTCTATTCTTGGAATGGGAGATGGTAGTCCAAATGCACCAGTGATTCAATCGGGTACAGTTACTTATAGTGCAGGTGTGACTTCTACAGCCCAAGCCAACTGGGTTAATAATACCTTATTTACGTATGGTACGCCACCAAATACAACATTTGGTGCTGCTAATTGGGGATCAGGCCTTGCTGCTGTTAATGGATTAGCCATAGTTCCAGATTTAGCAATTGTTATTTCTGATGGTGCTAATGGTGATGATGCTGATTATGCATTGGCTTGCCAGTCTGCTGATGCTTTAAAATCAAATACTGCAGCTAACGATGGAAATGGAACTCATTTATTTGTAATTGCTTCTGATGATAATACTCACTACCGTACTCCAGGAGGAACTTTTGGACTTCTACTTCCTTTTATTAATGGTATTGTGGAGAACCCCTCAATGGAAGCAGCCAATATTAGTTTGGCGGAATTAAGTACAAATGATTATATCGGTTTTTTAAATGGAAATTTTGCTCAGGTACAAGGTTGGTTAGATATATTATTAGTTGACTGTACACCACCATGTGAATTGGTAGTGGACTGTTCTAATATCAGAAACCAAAGATTGGAATGTTATGAAGACCTTCCTAATGGAAATCCAAACTTACCTATTATCGTTAGCTCTTGTGGTTCAGTTAGCGTTACTTGGTCTGATTTTACCACAGCTCCTCCGGGGCCAGGAAGTGTATTGCGTGTATATACCGTCACAGATTCAGATGGCAATACTGCTACTTGTAGCCAGACTTTCCAAATCAACGGAGTTGGTTGGGCGATCATTACTGACATTGCGAATGTTAAAAATCCATGTTTAGAGGCAGAAATCTGCTTCTCCGGTAAATACAGATTATGTAAAGGAGTTAGTGAAATTCCTCCTTCTGTGTTAGTGTTTAAAAGAAATGGAATAGAGGTGGCTAGCTTCCCAGTAGACTTAGAGCCTGATGGATCATTTAAAGAATGCATCAGCAAAAAAGATTTACTCATGGCAGGTCTGGAAACAGGAACGGGTTATGATGTATGTATTCGTATCAATACGAGCTGGAGCTGGGGAGGAAGCACTATTGTAAGCCCACCATTTGTCTCTGGAACCAATAATGATTTCAAGTTTGGCGCTTACGCTGCTGAAGTTATCAGTTTACCAGAATGTGTTAAAGAAGGAGAGGTCTTTTCTATTACCGTAGAAATTGATGGTTTATTGAGTAATTCTGATATCGAAGCGATTTACTCTTTCGATAATCTTTATACTTACGTTAACCACTTTATCGTAACACAGACCCCTAATTCAACGATCGTAGTTATTCGATTCATTAGCAATACTTGTACCTGTGAAGGCGAGATGCTTACTTTTGATATCGTAATCGAAGGTTGTAGCTGTCCGATCTGGGTAATGACAGAAAATATTCCTTGTTGTGCAACTCCTTGTAAGGAAACTTATGTTAAAGATTGGGAGACAAGTGACTGTTACTTCTATAATGGTTGTTTGGCTCGCGACTTCACTTTGATCGTTTCTAGCCCTGATGCAATCACCGGTATCTCCGCGGTGGGAGACAATATCACTTGTACCACGACTATCATTGGTATCAGTATCACGCCTGGCCCTGGTGCAGGAAATTATACCGTTACTGGTACGATGAAGTTTGATGATCCAACTTGTACCGGACATGCTCAAATAGATATGTCTTTAGATACGAAAAATGGATGTTGTCTTCTTACCCACAACTTTAGTTTCCCTGGCGGTTGTAAGATCCCCGAAGAGTGTAATATCAAGCCTCCAACACCACAGTTGATTTATGATGGTAATCCTCCAGCGATGACTGTTTCTCTTGGTTTCCCACTAGGAACAAATGTTACCATTACGAATAATAATACGAATAGTTCCGTCACTACAGCTGTACAGAAAATCCTTTGCCCTCCATTTTCAATCACTACAACGGGAACTGTTAATGGTAATTCTTGTGCTGGTATCGTCTTTAAAATACCAGAGTATGATTGTGAAAAAGAAGTAGAAGGACAGAGTAGCATGTACAGTTATACCATCACTGTTGGAGATTGTGTTTGGGTCATTACTGGTGACTACTGTGATGTGATTACGATTTACAGACAAGTGCCAAATACTGGTGGTGAGAAGGACGCAGGTGGCTCGAGTGAGGATCGTTCTGGCGAAGTAGAGGATGCATTTGCTACTGATGAAGTAGGCGACCGTACGATCTCCGTCTATCCAAACCCAATTCAATCTTCTGATGTATTGAATTTCGATTTCTCTCGCTTATCCGTAGCGGTTAAAACTATCCGTATCACCGATATGAGTGGTAAAGTAATTGAGGATATCCTACCAGAAGCAGGAGTAGAAGTATTTAGCCACAGCTTATCTAACGATTTGTCACAAGGCGTATACTTTGTAATCTTCGGATTGGAAGATGGTAGTGTGGAGAGTAAGAAACTGATTTCACTACAGTAAGACTTTTGCTTACTGCACTTAAGTGAATAAGCCGAGTAGTTCGCGGGATTTAGGGTAAACCTAGTTCCGTGAACTTCTTAAAAGATAGATAGAAAGGATATTGGTTTTTCAATAATTCAATCAGATTTCTGTCAAACGGCTTTTAATGTTTAACTATTTTGTTTTTAGATTTATTTGAAATGGAGGGGGGAGAAATCCTGTCCTCCATTTCTTTTTTATAAGCATTTTATTTGCTGGTTTCCTTTAAAATGGAGCGTCTTCTAATTGTTTAAAAGAAAGTGTTTTGTTAATGAAAAAATATTTTTGTGAAATGCTATCCTTTGAAAAATTCGAAGGATTAAGAGGGGAATCAATGCGAAAGACTTTATAGACAACATCTCAAACAAAAAGAAAGGAATCGACCAAAGGTCTTAGACCCTATTGGTCAAACACCCATAAAGAATGCTCTAATCCTAAAAAATAGACAGGCTATAACAACTAAACTATTTTGTTTTTAGATTTATTGAAAAGTGGAGATGGGGATACCTGTTCTCCACTTTTATTTTTGGTGAATCCCGGGGTTTAGTTCCCTTCGTTTAATAAATTCCATTTTTGCTTGGTCAGAGAACTTTATTATTTGCGAAAGTTAGTTTTGAAATACAGCATAGAAAACAAAGCCACCAGAGCTAATAAAGCACCGTAGTGCCAAGTCCAGCCTTTATCAAACTCCATTGCCTCGATGGCCCCAAACTGTACAAATGGCGCCCAATAAAAGGGATGAGCAGTTAGTTTATTGGCATTTTGTAGATAATGCTTTTTAGATTCTTGTAAAGCCTGATCCTTGGTTTTTCCTGCCTTGATGCCTTGGTAGTATTGGGTCATTAGGGTAGCGGTCGTACAGTCTTCTACCGCCCAAAGACTCATCAATACACTCGGACACCCCGCATGCATAAAGCCTCTAGACAAACTCATCACGCCTTCTCCTTTACGTAATTTTCCACTGCCAGTATTGCAAGCGCTCAAGACGGAAAGTTCTGCCCGTATTTGTAAATTATAGAGGTCATAATTGGTCAAATGGCCATCTTGCAGAAAAATTTTATTGAGCATTGGGTTTTCATCATCTAGGCAAGAATGAGTCGCCAAATGTACAATGCGATAGTTTTGAATGTGGTCTTGAAAATTAGCTTTATTGGCCAAATTTCCTATTAATAATTTTCCGTCGAAAAGGGGACTAATTTTTTGTACTTCTTCTTTATTACAATTCAACCCTTGCAACGGACCAGCGATACAATCTCGATAAGAAAGTCCTGTCGAGGAGGAGGAGCCAAAATCTGGAGCAAAGCCAATAAAATCTTGACTAGCTTTTTTTGAATTTCTTTTTTCTCGGCAAAGTAAAGTCGCAGAATAGTTATAGCTTATTTGAAAATTATTCAACAAATAATCGAGGTGAGCAGGGGTATAGTTTATTTTTTGGGAAGTAGGTTTTTGCAAGAGTAAAATTTCAAAAGGAAGATAGGCCAGAATGTCATCAGGAATGATTTTAATTTGCTTAATATTAGGGGCTAAGTTTGCAGATACGATAAGTAATTGATACAATTCATGAGCTATAGTCGTAAAATTATCGAAATCCTTTTGTGCATTTTCTTCTGTCGGAGGATGGATTAAGAAGTTTCGGATTAACTGAATGTTTTTAGTGAAACTTGGTGCTTTTTTTATCTGTTTCCAAAAAGTTTTCTTTTGGGTTATGGAGAAAATATATAAGTATTCTTCTCCTACAAAATATTCGATCATTGCACTTTTATCATCCACTAAATTTTTGCGGACTGCTGCTAGATCGGCAATAGAGGTATTATATTTTAAATGGTGGTATTTTGGGTGCTTTTTTTCAAAAGTATGGATCAAATGCTGGTGATTATTTTCTAGGTCAAAAAGCCCTTGCTCAATGGTTTTTATTTTTTGCGATTCTTCCTTAGGCGTTTGTGACAATTGTTTTTTGTGATAAGCAATATCGAGTTTCAATTCTTTTTCATATTGCAAAAGTGAGTCTGGGATTCCTGAAAATCCAAGCGCGGAAGTTTCATTGATGGATTCTAATAATAAAATGGCCTTACCGTTTTCTGCAATCTGAAAAGCTTGTTCAAAAAGGGAATTATTCTGATCTAATTTTGCCAATGCGAAAGTACTTTTTAAGGCACTCTCGAAAATCGGTAAAACATTTTCTGCTAAGATTTCTTTAGATCGATTATCCAAAAAGCTTTGGCGCAATTTATTGAGCATTTCTATGGCTAGCTGAGAGGTGTTTAAGGAAGCTACCAACATGGTTTTATTCTGATCACTCTCGTATTTTTGATATTGAATAAGGGCTTTTTCTCTTAATACTTTTAGTAATTTTTGACCAATTATTAAGTCTTCTGATTTGGGGTTTTCTAATAATTTTTTTGGGGTAAAGTTTCTTGAAAATTGTCCTAAAGCTGTTTGAAGATGCACCAGAGCTTGATGTAAATCTCCTCCTCCAGAATAGGCTTTTGCCAAGAAATAATAAGCTTCCCCAGTTTTTATGTGTTTACCAAGCGGGTCGTATTTTTCTTTTGATAAACTCACTGCTTGTTTAAAGTGTATAATGGCTTTGCCAAAATCCTTATCATTAAGTGCCCATTGCCCTAATAAAAGATAAGCCGATTCTGATTCTTTGTTAAAAGCGATTCTAGAGTGGAGAAGGGCTTGGTTGATGTGATACTGGAAGTCTTCTTTTATATTTTTTTTCAAAAAAACACTTGCAATTTTTAAGTGAATGTCACACTTGATTCGGGAGGTTAGAATTTTTTCTTTCGTAGAATGTCGAACGAGGTAATCTAATGCTTTTTGAAAGAGGGAAAGTGCTGTATCTATTTCGTTGGTTTTAATATATATATTAGCCAGATCCAAGTAGGAATTCGATACCCCCAATTTATTTTTGCCCGCTAATTCTAATTCCACTTGGAGGGATCGATTAAAATATTTTTTGCTTTCCAGGTAATCTCCTTTTATAGAAAAGCATAGACCTATATTGTGTAGGGTGGTTGCTATGCCCGCTAATTCTTTTTTTTTCTCATCAATTATTAATGATTCTTGTAAGAGGGTAATCGCTTTTTTATAATCTCCTTTTTTTCGAGCAAAAGTTGCAAGGTTATTGAGCGAAGCCCCGTAGGCAAAATTTCCTTTTTCTAGTTTGCTTTTGGCTTGGGCCATTGCTGTAGTAGCATAAGAATAACTTTTATTAAAATCTCCTTTCAGAGAATGGCAAGAGGCCAAACCGTTAAAGCAATTGACGTAGGTTTCCCATTCTTCAATGGACTGGTAATAGGGTATACCTTCTTGTAGGTAATAAATGCAACTATCGAGGTCTTCTAAAAATAAACTAGAAGCTTTTTCAAAATAATCTTTTTCTGGAGATTGACTAAAAATAAGAGCCGTCGGAGAGAGGAAAAGAAACAGGAAAAAAAGGAAAGTGATTCTCATAATCTGAAATATGGTAGACCGAAAATAAAAAAGGCAGACGAATTAATCTTTATTCCTCTGCCTTTTTTAATAATTTTTTTATTCCATCTTTACTAAACGAGAAGTTTGACTACGTTCACCAGAATTGATTTTTAGATAATAAATCCCTTTTGGTAAATGATCTGTGTCTAAAGAAAAGGTATGATCACCAGATTCTAAAGATCTTGTTTTTTGATAAACTTCTTTACCATTTACTGAAAAAAGCTGAACCTTTATCTCTGTATTTTTATCTAGGAAAAAACGGTATTTAATGAAGTTAGAAAATGGATTTGGTTGGACGGCTTGAGACTGGAAGGCGGTAGTTTTATAGTCTTCATTGTCTATTGGATTACGAGACAAACATTCCGTACAAATTTCTACATCGTAGGCAGGATCACCGCTTGGTTCACAATCAGTGTAGCAAAAATTGCAGGTTTCACCAAAAACGTCACAACTAAAAATGCCATTACTTGATCCATTGCCTTCCCCCTCAAGGAGGTAAGGAATATAATTATTCTCTGGGGTGATAGAATAGAGAGCAACGTTTCTCACCATTACAGCATTCTCATCATTTGGATAGTTACAATTAAAATCATATTCAAATCTCACATTAACGGAACCTCTATAAACCTTATGAGTTACAGTAGTCCCTTCTTTTATATAATCAGCAACGTATTCCCAAGTGTTTATCACTGGTGTATGTGCAAAGAGCCCCTCAGCATATTCGTATTTTAAAAGAAGGGGAGCCTCTTCTTCTTCTGGCCAAGGAACAAAATCGGCTTCTAAGCGATTTGGAAGGTCAACGCAATATGCTGATAAGGAGGCATTTACATAATACCTAGAATCAGTTTCATCATATTCTACAGTCCCAATAATCGTGGTGTTTTCACAATTATAAGGTTGCGCAGGGACTGGGCCACAACAAAAAGCTTCTTGGTCGCAAATCTTGATTAGATTAGTGATAATTGGCTTATTTCTTTTTTGCGCTTCCGTAGCATTTACTAAGCCAAAAAGAAATACCGCAATCAATAAAGTCCGAAAAATAATGTTTGTTTTGAAATTCATGGTCGAATTTTTTAATGGTACATAAAAATACATGCTTACACTCAATGGAGTATATAGCAAATTTCAGTTTTGTAATCCATCCTTTAAAAACGGGGTGATTTATAAGGATTTGCTTTTAGTACCTTGGCCTAAAAAAAGGTAATCAGGAAATTACTATAAAATTATTTATTTTAGGCGAATATGAATTGAGATACAATTTAAGTAAAAAAAGATTAAAAAAAAGAGCTTTATTGGAAGCAATTTGTTTTGGGGAATAAGACTAAATAATTCTGTCAAACGAAGTAAAATTTTTTTTTGAATTGTTTTTTTTAATAACACTTATCTATCTTGGTGCTCCGTTTGATTCTTTTTTTAATAAAATACCCATTTTAGGTTACCTTTTTTTTAGAGAAGGAACCATTCAATAGTAGCGTAATGCCAGAACTGACAGATGATATCTTGTTGTCCATGCTTCGGTCTGCTGATGAAAAAATCTGCGATAAAGCCTTGCGAAGTATTTACAAAAACAACTACGATATCGTCGCTAATTTTGTAGAGAAAAATAGTGGGAATACTGCCGACGCGGCAGATATTTTTCAGGATGGAGTGATTGCACTCTTTGAGCAGGTACGCAATGGTTCTTTCAAGGGGGATAGTACGATTAGAACTTATCTTTACTCTATTTGTCGAAATCTATGGCTGAAACGACTCCGCAAATCTTCTACCAAAAAGGAAACCTATGGACAGGAGGTAGACGTCGTACAGGAAGAAGATTTGGTTTTGGATTTAATGATCGCGGAAGAATCTTCTGAAAAACTAGCGGACTTGCTAGGCGGTTTGGGTGCCAATTGTCAAAAGATACTTTTACTCTACTACTATGAACGTAGACGGATGAAAGAAATTGCGAAGATATTGAATCTAGCCAATGATCAGGTCGCTAAAAATAAGAAGAATCGCTGCCTAAATAAACTAAAAGAATTGGCTGCTCAATTTCCTAGTTTTAAATCATTTTTTGAATAGCAACTAATGTCAGATAAGCGCAACTATTTTGAAAAAATTGACGACTATTTGCTCGGTCACCTGAGCGAAGCGGAGCTTACTGCTTTTGAGCAAGCGGTGCAAGAAGAGGAGGCTTTGGCAAAAGCAGTGGAAGGACGAAAAAAGCTAATCAAAGGAATGGTAGTTGGAGGGCGGAGAAAATTAAAAAGCAAATTACAATCCTTTCACCAAGAAGAAATCGAGGCATCGAAGCCAAAAGCAAAATCCAGAAATTTAATCAGACGATCTATTCTTGCTGCCGCAGCTATTTTGCTTTTAGGAATCTTATGTTGGTGGTTATGGAGTCCAACAGCGATGGATGCAACACAGATTTATGCAAATAATTACGAACCTTTTGAATTAGTACTCAATCTGCGAGATAGCGATCCCAAAGATAATCTTGACCTTTTGATTCAACAATATCGCAATGGAGAATATGCAAAAGTGATCCCTGCTATAGAAAGCATACTGCAAGAAAAAAACAATTCTCAATTGCAATTGGCTTTGGCTATTTCTCGCTTCCAAACAGGAGATAAAACCAAGGCCTTTTTACCTCTCCAAAAAATCATCGCCAATAAGGATCCTTTCCTAGCGGATCAAGCTCGGTGGTACAGTGCACTCTTTTATCTCCAACTTGATCAAGCGGATCTCGCCACTCCTTTTTTACAAACCCTCGCTACCACACCCGATGCCGATAAACAAGCAGAGGCTCAAAAAATTCTCTCCCTACTAAAATAGATTTTCATTTTTGCTCACCTTTTTTTTGTCGAGGTACTAAGTAGTGAATCTTAGTGGCCAGCCAATAATTGTTTGTCTAGTGCTTACTCCGTAAGGATTTTTATAGATCCCATTCTACGATTTTTTATACCAGATTAAAATTGCTTTAAAGATTCAGTTTTGTACCTCTAGCTTTTAGTGGTACCTATGGGATTGCTGCCTTTGGGTAGCAATCTTTTTTTGCAAAGAAAAGAAGAAAAAAATATTTTTTGCTCACCTTTTTTTTCTCCAAGGAACCAAAAGGTGTAATAAGCAAATTACCAAAAAATTCTTTCACCAAAAAAATAGAGTACTCTGTTTTTTCAATGATTTCACTTCCTTGCATAGGGAGGGATACCTCTTTAATGCTAGGATTTTTTTTTAAGTACAAAAGGTGTTTAGGCTTAACAATAAAAAATTGAGACTTCAAATTAGGTCAACCAGCGGAGTTGTCCGAAAGGTAATATTCCGCTGGTTCTTTAAAAAAGAAAACTAAAAAAATAGAGTAATGAGTTTTACTCTACTCGAATGAATTTTATCAAATATTTTATTAACTAAAAAATTTAAATTATGAAATCTTTAAAAAAATCTTTAAGCTTTTTATTTGTTGGTCTTTTGACGATGAGTGTACTCGTTTCTTGTCAGAAAGAAGCAATAGAAGATTTGAGTCAAATTGAAACAACAGAATGGAGTGATACAGAATCACCAGAATTGCGAGTACCCGATAATGGAACGACGACTTGTTACACGGCATCCCTTAGTCTAGATAAGGATTGTGATGGGGTTTTTGAAACGGGTTGGAACCAAGCAACTGCATCTTATGGTGGATGTACTCAATTACTACTTGATATGATCGAAACGGCCCTAGACAATGGATGGTGCTACAGAGTAGCAAGACCTAATTGTGGGATCTATATTGGGACTTGTAGGTAAAGTATTTTCCTTACACTTTTTAAGTATTTTATTTATTAATTGCGATTAAAATTTTATCATGAAAAATATATTTTATACCGTACT
>CAYQRA010000015.1:0-22920 GCA_964419315.1 uncultured Saprospiraceae bacterium
AAATGTTAGTCTTCCTTTGAAAAAAGAATCTTAGATTTAGATATAAAATTAAGTCTTTAATGGCTTGAAAAAATAATCAATTTTTAAACCAATACAAACCCAATTTTATATAACATACAAAATTGGGCTTTCTCAAATTCCTCCCTCCCTATGATCTCAAAGATCAGAAGCCAGTACAATGCAGCTTTTACCGATGAAAAATACCAAGAGCTGTTACAGACGATCACCAAGGCATATAATCACAAACCAGATTTTCGCGTAGCAGAATCTCCTATTTTTTTATCGAAGGAGCTGAAGCAAATGCTCTTTGATGCCTGTGAGGAAATTACAGATGTCATTTGCCGTCCTGATTTTAAAGAAAAATCGAAAGGAGCTATTCTCAAAGGTCAGGTGGTTCCCAATGAGACGGATCATACGACTTTTTTGCAGATGGATTTTGGTTTGTGTGAAGATGAGCAAGGAAATATTACGCCACAATTAATCGAAGTACAAGGCTTTCCTTCGCTTTATTTTTTCCAAGATTTATTGGCGCAGTCTTATCAAAAAGTATTTGATATTCCTGCTAATTTTACCCATCTTTTTGGCGGACTTACTTCCGAACAGTATATTGATCAGATGCGGAAAATCATCATTGGGAGTAGTCGCCCAGAGGAAGTGGTTTTGTTGGAAGTAGATCCACACAAGCAAGTTACGCAAATTGATTTTTGGGTGGGAGAGCAATTGCTCGGATTCAAAACCAAATGTGTTTCTGATATCAAAGTAGAAGGTAAAGATTTATATTACCTCAATGAGCAAGGCAAAAAAGTAGGAGTTGAAAAGATATTTAATCGAGTCATTTTTGATGAACT
The DNA here is from genome assembly GCA_964419315.1 of uncultured Saprospiraceae bacterium. Taxonomy (GTDB): domain Bacteria; phylum Bacteroidota; class Bacteroidia; order Chitinophagales; family Saprospiraceae; genus CALLVY01. The sequence goes on from CAYQRA010000015.1 coordinate 849, forward strand.
CATCAATCGCGATGACTTAAAACGAGATTTCTATTTTACCAAAGAAGCTAATGTAGAATGGATCGGGCATCCACACTGGTTTTTTCGAATCAGTAAACATACCTTACCTTTATTGGATAGCAAATACGTTCCCAAAACGTATTTCTTAAATGAGTTGGAAAGCATTCCAGAAGACTTGCACAATTACGTGTTAAAGCCGCTCTACTCCTTTGCAGGAACGGGAGTGATCATTAATCTCAATCGTTATGACTTAGAGGCGATTACCGATAAGGAGAATTATATCTTGCAGCGAAAAGTCAATTATGCACCCTTGGTACAAACGCCGAATCAACCTGCCAAGTGTGAAGTGAGAATGCTCATGCTTTGGGATAGAGGAGCCGCTCGGCCAAGAATTGTCAATAATTTGGCTCGCTTGAGTAAAGGTGAAATGGTAGGTGTGCGATATAATAAAGATAAAGATTGGGTAGGAGGAAGTGTTGGTTTTTTTGAGGGGACGTAAATCCAAAAATAGGTATAAAAAATACCGGCAGTAGCAATCAAGAAGCTACTGCCGGTATTTTTTTGGGATGGACTCTCTTTTGCTTTTTAAACAACTTCAATTAATACTTCACGATACGTTGTATTATATTGGTATCCTCATTTGCCAATCTAAGCAAATAGGAACCATTTGCAAAATTGCTTAAATCAAGTAAGTTAGATTTTCCATCCATCCTAAAGCTTCCTACTTTCTCTCCAGTCAACCTAAATAGCTCTAGGTGATTATCCTTGTCTACTAAGGCATCCAATAAATCAATGTTTAATATTCCATCAGTAGGATTTGGGGAAATGCTAAAACCCTTCTCGGTATAGTCTATTTCATCTACCTGCGTAGTGGATTCCAACTTGAAGGTTAATCTATCCAGATTAAATGGATTAGTATTGGTGATGTTTAGTCGCATAAGTTGTTCCCCTGCTTCTAATTCGATGGTACTATTAGCAGTAATTTCTGTAAAGGTATACCAAGCTCCAGTACTGGGCGTACTAAAATTGGCTGAAGCACTATTTTTGTCAAAAGTAATATTGAATGCTCCGTTGGCAACTTCTGAAGCTGCTTCAGCTTTTATACTATACGTTCCTGTTTTGCTGACATTGACGGTGTATTCTAGCCATTCATCTACTGCGACATACTCCAATATAAATCCATTGCCCAAAGCTCCAATATCTACTCCCTCATCTATTCGAAAAGCACTGGGAATGTTGGCAGGGTCGGTATCGTGATAGGAAAGGCCTTCTCCCCCAAAGTCAAATTCTTCTATTTCTAATACCCCAGGGATATCTATAGGATTTTCATTAAAGGGTTTCTTCTCTGCGATCGCAGTAACACTTGCTCGGCTAGGATAACCATGAAGAAGCGTTCCATCCTCTCGGGTGGTGTACATCCGGTAGGTGTAGGTATTGCCAACTGCGACATTTAGATCCGTGTAAGTTTCGGTACCTGCTGGAAGATCGGCGATTTGTACATAATTATTAGTGGCATTTATAGATCTTTCTAAGATGATATTATTACTACTGGAGGTTCGATTATTCCAAGTGACTACAACGCTTGGATCAACACTATTGGGGTCAGGAGTAAAGGTGGCAAAAATTTCATTTGGAGAATCTTCATAATAGTGCACGAGGATTTCTTTTACTTCTGGCCAAGTATTACTTCCTCGATTCAAAACACGAAAATCGCCACCATCATCCCAGACAGAAAAGGCAAAACCTTTGGCGATACATTGCTCCACATTATGTGCATAAATCCGCATTCGGGAATTGAAATCACAGGTGTGTATTGCACCAAATTCGCTATGGTGAATGGGGATGTTATTTGCGACAGACCAATTCTTAACCGTCTGATACTTATTAGTTACCTGCTGATAATCATTTGAGGTTCCCCATGTTCCTATTCCCTGACCCGAAAAAGCCCAGGGATCATAAGCGTGATAATAACCAATGATATAGTCATCATCAGGAATCGCGGCACTTAGCAATTGCTCAGCATTAGAATACATGTTGCCACTATAAATGACAATTCGGGTTGGATTGGTGGTTCGAATAATACCCAAAATTCGTTCATTGAGGTTGTCTACTTGAGGGCTAGTCATGCCTTTAGGCTCATTGATCATTTCAAACAAAAGGCGGTCTGATTTGTCTTGGAACCGTTCTGCTATTTGTACCCAAATAGAATCGTACCTTGCCCTCAAGGTAGCGTTGTTATAGTTATTCTTAAGCCAATCTTCATGATGGCCATTAAGGGTAATTATAAATCCTCTGGATAATCCCCAGTCTACGACTTGTTCTACCCGATTCATCCAAGATTCGGTAATCGCAAAAGGTGCGGTATTGGCAGTGTGCTGATCCCAGCGTACGGGGATTCTTATATTTGTAAATCCAGCTTCCAGATAAGCATCGAAAAAAGACTCTTGTGCAGGGCCATTATTCCAGCCTCCTTCTGTAGGAGGTTCTAAGGTATTTCCAAGGTTGATGCCCCTGCCCATTTCTTCTACCGCCTCTTCAGGAGTTAATTGTGCGGATAATGGTTGGACAAAGAAAACGAAGAGAACGATGAAGGAGAGGTTAAAAATTTTCATTGGACAGTTTTATTATTGGTAGGGAATAGAACAACAATAGTTGAAGTGTTGCTTGTTATATATAAGAGGCAAGCTTTGCGAAAGTTTACTATTCAAAATTGATTTTAATTTAGTCTCCAATCGAAATTTTTCTTTTTTGGACGCTCCAATGCAAAATAATTTACTCTCTTAGGATTTGGAAATCGGAGTAGTTTTTCCATTTTCCAGCTTTCCATTCTAGGTGATCTACCCTTGCGTTAGGTGGTCCCTGCCTGCACCAGTTAATCAATTCTTCCACTAGTTTTTCTTCTCCTTCTACCTCCGCATAAACGCTACCATCTGCTCGGTTACAAACGATACCACACAAACCCAATGCTCTCGCCTTTTGCTGAGTGGAACCTCGATACCAAACGCCTTGTACTTTACCTCGGATGTAAAGTTGAATATGTTTCTTCATTTTTTTAATATTTATTTTCTAGAGCAACCTTTTTTTTTAAGTCTTGTCTCTTGAGTTGTGATATTAAAATAATAAAAAATCAAAAACGATGAAAAAAATAAGCGTATTCCTCTTTTGTACGGTGGCTTTTATCTCTACTATAATGGCTCACGGTATTGATAGCCCTTTTGATGAACTTCGAGTAAATGGAAAAATTCGATTGGTCTTAGAACCCGGTGATGAAAATGCGGTAGAGATTGCCAAAGATGAAAGTAAAGTATCCGTGGAAGTTAGGGCAGGTGTTTTGGTGGTCAAACGAAAAGAAATGTGGAAGTATAGTTCTTATAAAGAATACATTGAGGTAGTGGTTGTTTACAAAGATAAATTGAGAAAAATTAGTGCTGATGCGGGGGCAGACGTCAAGAGTTCGCAGAAAATAATCTCTGGAGATGCCTTGCGTTTGTCTTTTGGTTCGGGAGCGACGGGACAGTTAGCCTTGGATTTGGAAGACTTAGAAGTGAGTTGTGGAGAAGGGGCAGAATTGGAGTTGAATGGTTTTGCAGAAGAACTGACGGCGAGGGGAAGTACCGGAGGAATTCTGGAAGCCTATGATTTGGAAACCAAACGAGCTTATGCACGGGCCAATACCGGAGGCGAATTAGAAATCAATGTATCAGAGCTTTTGGAAGCCAATGCGAATACTGGAGGTCGGGTAGATTATCGCGGTAATCCTGCCAAGACGAATACGTCGCATGAATTGGGAGGAAAAGTGAGTAATGGAGAGGAAGGCTAGGACAGAAAACAGACGGAGTATTTATTTTATAGCGACTCCGTGCATTATAAAATAAATACTCCGTCTGTTATTAACAATAATTGCCCCGTTAAATATTTTTAGCTTCTGGTGCAGCGATACTCGCATGAAAATCTTGTCCAATACGCCGAGCATAATCCACCAGGAGTTCTAAAACACGTTCGCGTTTTTTAGATTTTACAATCATACCGATGTGATAATCTTTCTGTAGTCTCCAGCAGATTTCAGCGTCTTCAAAAGAAGAATCATCTGGATTTTGAAATCGACTTAGAGAGACTACGATTCCAGCGTAATCTTTTTTTACTTTGGGTAATTTATAGGCTTTGCCTTTTGCCATCGCCGTTTCAATTTTAGCCCATTCTCCCCATAAGTTTATTCCTGAAGACATCTCCACCATTTCTGCCAAATGAGCGCCGCCCACTCTGGAAGAGGTTTCTAAAAAATAAAATTTATCATCATCATCACAACGGATAAACTCTGTATGCGAAGCACTAAATTGCATCCCAAATGCCTTCATTACTTCGGTGTTGAGTTTTTGCAAAGCCTTGTCTTCTTTGGAACCAAATGGAATGGTGTGAGAACGAAAAATTCCTCCTCCATGGGCCACTTCCATCGGAGTGTTGAGGTATTGAGAAGCTCGCGCAAATTTTACTTTGCCATCTACGGTCAGCGAATCGACATGATACACTGCGCCGGGTTTGAATTGCTCTACTAAGTAGCTGTGGCGATTTTCTCCTAAGCTATGGATAACTTCCCAGAGTTCTTCCGCGGAGTTTACTTTTTTGATCCCTGTGGCAGACGCTTCTGTACGAGGTTTGATCATCCAAGGCGCTTCTACGCGTTGGATATAATCATTGACTTCTTCATCATTAAAAAGCGGACTAAATGCAGGAACTGGAATGCCTTCTGTTTCTGCTTTTACGCGCATGGCGAGTTTATCTCGAAAGTACCTAGCCGTCGTTTGTCCCATTCCGGGGATGCGAAAATGCTCTCTCACATGTGCAGCTCGCTCTACGTCAAAGTCATCTAGGGCGACCACTCGGTCGATTTTATTAGAACGCATCAAGAAGGCCAGTCCACCAATCAGATCCTTCATGTTCCATTTTTGATCTTTGTCTTCATGGAGATAAAAGGTATCGTCGATAGAATCCCAAGGCCAAGGCTCATTCTTCAAATTTTCAGAAGTAATGAGAAAGACTTTATTTCCTTCGTTTTTACAAAAACGAAGGAAATCTTCTCCCTTAAAATAGCTGGAGATGCAAAGAAAAGTTAACGGACGTTTACTCATGGTGAAATGGTTTTTTGAAATTTCTATCTAGATAAAAGAATTTCTAAATATCAGTGGCTCCAATGCGAGCTCCGCTCTCAATGATAACTCCTTTCTTGATGACAATAATGCCATCGACAATCCGATACAGTTCTGTTTCTGAATCTTCTAAACTTTTGTGTCCTCGAATGATTACATCATCACCAATGCGGCAATTTTTATCCAAGATCGCTCTTTCGATATGGGAGTTTTTACCTACCCCCATCGGAATGATATCTTTTTGAACCATATCCTCAAGCGTTTCAAAATAGTCGTTTCCAAAAACAACGGCATTAGATACTTTCGTACCTTCTCCAATTCTAGCTCTGATACCAATGACCGAACGCTCGATGATAGAGGCATGGATGATACATCCTTCCGACATCACCGCACTTTGCATTTGAGTGCCAAATATTTTTGAAGGACCAAGCATCCTTGGACGCGTATAGATGATGCGTTGATTGTCAAAAAGATTAAAGTCAGGAATATCATCAGTCAAGGCAATATTAGCATCAAAGAAGGAACGGATGCTTCCAATATCTTCCCAGTAGCCATCGTATTGGTAGCTGGCTACAGAGAGGCCACCATTGATCGCAGAAGGAATGATCTCTTTTCCAAAGTCCATTGCCTCTTCGCTATCCGCGAATAGCTTTTTGATAATGTCCTTGCTGAAAATATAAATGCCCATCGAAGCCATATAATGTTTCCCTTTCGCTTGGTCTTCTTCTGATACTTCAGATTTCCATTCGGGTAATAATTCGGTAGCAGGCTTCTCGATAAAAGTTTTGATATACCCCTCTTTATTTACTTTCATGATTCCAAATCCAGGAGCATCTCTAGCATCTACCGGAAGGGTCGCAATTGTTACATCTGCTTTTTGGTCGATGTGGTGTTTGGCAAATGCTTCTAAATCCATCTGATAGAGTTGGTCTCCAGACAAAATTAGAATAAGCTCGTAATCGTGATTATAAAGGTGGCGCATACATTGACGTACCGCATCGGCGGTGCCTTGGTACCAAGTGCTTCCCGAAGGCGTTTGTTCTGCTGCCAAGATATCTACAAAACCATGACTGAAAGCATCAAAATTGTAAGTGTTTTTGATGTGCTGGTTGAGGGACGCCGAGTTGAATTGGGTGAGTACAAACATTCTTTTTACCCCAGAATTGAGGCAATTAGAAATGGGGATGTCAATCAGTCGGTATTTGCCAGCAATCGGCACAGCAGGTTTTGATCTTTCTTCTGTCAAGGGTTTTAGGCGGGAACCAACACCACCTCCTAAAATCATACAAACCATTTTTATGACCATAATTATTTTTTTTATTCTTTTGAGTAGTTGCTTAACTACAAGAAGTATTTTTTAGAGTAAAGTCTATTATTTCATTCCGAGCTCCTGATAAAGCTCAAGATATTTACTTGCAGAACGTTCCCAGGAAAAGTCTACCTGCATAATCCGCTCGCGTAGTGGAACAAAGTAGTCTTGGCTACCATAGACTTCCATCGCTCGGTGAAGGGCATGAATTCCATCTTCTACCGTTAGTTGCTGAAAAGTCAATCCGCGACCTCCTTCATCTCCAATGTCGATGACGGTATCTTTTAGTCCTCCAATTTTTCTAGCTACAGGTACCGTCCCATAGCGCATAGAGTACATTTGGTTGAGTCCACAAGGTTCGACTTTAGAAGGCATGAGCAAAAAGTCAGATCCTGCATAAAGGGTATGAGCCAAACCTTCATTATATTCCAAAGCAGCATCAAACAAACCACCAAATTGATAGCGCATTTCTTCAAAGCGATGGTGAAGGGATTTTTCTCCAGTTCCTAATATAATAAAATTGGCGCGATAGCCCGTCGATAAAAAACTACTGATTAGATCGGGTAGCAAGTCTGCTCCTTTTTCTTTTACCAATCTACCAATAAAGGTGAAGAGTGGTAAATTTGGATCAATATTAAATCGTTGCTGGATAATTGCTCGATTGCCTATTTTGAAAGCCGCAATGTCTTGGTCTAGTTTTGCGGGTAAATATTTATCGGTCTGAGGATCCCAAACTTTATTGTCGATGCCATTGATGATGCCTTTGGATTTGTGAGCTTCTTTGCGGAGTAGCCATTGGAGGCTGGACTCTCTTTGCAGTTCTTCCAAGTAGCTCTGGGAGACAGTCGTTAATCGCCAACAACATTTGATGGCACAAGCTAGGGGGTTGATCGTGTTTGCCCAATCTAGCAAACCTCTCGCTGCTCCTTCAAAGTAAGGAAGTAAATGTATTCTTTCCCAGCTAAAAGCACCGGGGTATTCTCCATTATGAATCGTAAAGACTGTTGGAACCTTTTGGAGTGCTTGGAATTCTGGACAATGTTTGACCATAAAAGGAATCAATCCTGTATGATGATCGTGGCAATGAAGAATCGAAGGCGGCACCGGAAAGGAGAGTAACCATTGTAAAACGGCTTGTTGAAAAGCCAAGTAGCGTTCTGTTTCGTCCCCATAGCCATAACCTCCCGGAGCGGCATAAACACCAGGGCGGTCAAATTTTCCAGGAATTTCTACCACATAGAAAGGATATCCCAAGTCATCGCCGAGGTATTTTTGGATTTCATAATGAACCAGCTCGTGATGAATCCTTACGGCACCTTTCCAGACTTCCTGAAAAGGTTGTTGCATCATCCATTTGGTATGGTACTTAGGAATAATTACCGAGCTGTCGTGACCCGCTTGGCAAAGATATTTGGGTAGCGCTCCTACTACATCACCAAGCCCACCGGCTTTGGCCGCAGGATAGCACTCAGCGCTGATATGAAGAATCTTCATGTTGGGGTTTGCTTTCTGTTTTGTAAAATACTGACGAGAGAAGTCTAAACAGGAAAGAGTCCTGATGACAAGCTCTAGAGCGAAAATAATTATTATTTCGAACTATTTAGCTTTAGCTTAAAGTTAAATTGAAAATTACGAAAATTGAATAGCGCTTCAAGGTCTTTATAATAACTAAAGTTTAATAGATCGTTTACATTCAAGTAATTTCCAAAAATTTTTTTTCTGGAAATTACTTGAATGTATTTTGGGAGTAGCAGGGATTAAGCTAAAGTTTCCAAAAAAGTAATGAGCAAGCGAATTCCATAGGCCGTTGCACTTTTTTGTTTGGAAAGGCCTGAATTGCCAAAGGCAACTCCTGCAATGTCGAGGTGCGCCCAAGCTGGATGCTGGTTGGTAAAGGCTTCCAAAAATTTACCCGCACTGATCGCTCCTGCGATTGGTTTGCCACTAAAGTTACGGACATCCGCTACGTCAGATTCTATGTCTTCCAAATAATCATCCCAAAGTGGAAGGGGCCAAAGTCGTTCTCCAGATTTTTGCCCTGCTTCGCGAAGTTGACTAGAAAGCTCTTCATTATTCGTCATTAATGCTCCGGCATGATAACCGAGGGCGCGAACAGAACTTCCCGTTAGCGTAGCCAGATCAATCATGATTTCAGGTTGGAAATTTTTAGTCATATAAGCCAGACCATCCGCTAAGATTAAACGACCCTCTGCATCGGTATCAATGATTTCAATCGTCTTGCCACTATAGGAATTGATGACATCGCCGGGTTTGATCGCGAGGGCATCTACACAGTTGTCGGTACTCGGTACAATTCCAATCAAATGAACAGGCAATTGTAGTTTTGCACAAGCCTCCATTGCTCCCAAAACAGCGGCAGCTCCTCCCATATCACTTTTCATATAGTGCATATTACTGGCTCCTTTGATCGATAGTCCGCCAGTATCAAAAGTAACCCCCTTTCCCACCAATCCAACTTTAGTTAATTTTTTTCGCCCACTAGATTTGGGCTTGTATTCCATAATGATAAAAGCCGGTGGATATTCACTGCCTCGGTTGACGGCCAATAGGGCATCTAGCTGATGTTTTTGACATTGGCTCTTATTGAAAACCTGCACTTTGAAGCCATGTGCTTTTCCAGATTTTTTGGCCCAAGCTGCCAGTGTTTCTGGTTTGGCTTTATTTCCTGGAGCATTCATCAAATCAAGAATTTGCGATTGCGTTTTGGCAATAGATTCTGCTCTTTCGATGGCTGCTTTGATTGTTTTTTTATCCGCTGCTTCATGCAAAAAAGTCAGGCTAGCTTTTGGGGCGGCAAAACCTTCTTTTTTATTTTTCTTGGTTTTGTAAAGGCCAATATCATAGCGGCCGATAATCGTTCCCTGAACAATTCCTTCTACAATGGGAGCCAAATCAATGGTTTTCAATGCTTGTAAGCTGATGCTTGGATTCGTGGCTAGTTTGGTTTTATTGGAGAAAATCCAAGATTTAAAAGTGGCTTGGATTTTGGAAAAACGGACTTCCTTGCCTAGACCAATAAGGTGGATTTGGTTTCCTTGCTTGGTATAAACCATTTGTGTTTGTCCAAGTGTTCCTTGAAAATCCTTTGCTAGGTTTTTACTGGAAAAATCATAGGTGCTTCCCATTGCCTCCAATTGTTTTTCCAGATTTTGATCCTGAAGAAAAGGGAGGATAAGGCAAGGAGTATTTTTGTTAGCTTTGGTCTGTAATTTGAATTTCATGTGTGTGTTTTTGGCAATCCTTGTGATTGACTTTGATAGACGAAGTAAAAGTAAAAGCTTAAGAATTAAAAAATAACCATTCTACTGCTTTGGGAAATTCTAATCCCCAATTATATTCATTGTGTTCTCCTCCAGGTTTTATGGAGAGGATCAGTTCTGCAGAAACATCAGCACTGTGATTCCCTTTTAAGGTATCTCTCAGTTCATTCATTCGATCTACCAATTTTTCGCTTTCTTTATCTCCGGCATAGAGATAGATGCGTCGGTCATAATCAGAGTAGAGATCGGCAGCATCAAAAGGAAGCGTAGGTGCTACCCATAAAGAAGGTGAAAAAATCATCCACTTGCTGTAAACTTCTGGATACATCATTCCTGCATAAAGACTTATTAATCCTCCCATGGAGCTTCCTCCGATTCCTGTATTTTCGGCTTCTGGAAGGGTGCGAAAATTTTTATCGATATAAGGTTTTAGGGTGTCAGCTAAAAATCGTACATATTTCTTTCCAGTACCTTTACCCAGCTTGGTTCTTTGAGAAGGCGTAAATTCTTCGATCCGTTCTTCTTCTGCATGGTCTATCGCAACGACGATGATACCCCCCATTCCTTTTTCTGCCAGTACAGCCAGTTTTTTGGTGACTCCCCAGCTTCCAAATTTCGCATGTTTGTCAAAAAGATTTTGACCATCTTGTAAGTACAAAACGGGATAGCGCTTATTTGTTTTGTGATAGTCATGTGGCAGTAGAGCTGCAATTCGCCTGGTCTTGATAAGTTGTGGGATTTCAAAATTTTCAGAGAGGACTTCTGGGATGGGAAGAAGAGAAGTTGGATAAGATTTTCCGTGATACCTCCAGCGTGGAACCTTATCTCGAATCACTCCTTTGGTTTTATGTAAAACACGATTGGACGCTTTATTTCCATACTGGTCTAGTTCTTCATTCTCCCAATTCCCTCTGAGATATTTGTACTCCAGTGGAACCGGCAAAACCAAATCCTCTGGGAATTTGTAAGTATAAACGCCATCCTTTTTTTTATGAAGTTGAAACGCAGCTTGTTCCGCTTTCCAATTATTGAAATTACCTGCGACATAAACTGGGCGTTCATCTTCCACGTTGGTTGATAATTCTAGTCGAAGTTGCGTCATTTCTTTTCCTATTGATCCTTTCATAATGTTGTCCTCCAAGAACTGCGTAGCTTAAGAATTCGTTTTGCTTTTGGCAAAAATAGTTGATTTTTATCAGATGAAGAATTTATAGTTGCTCTGATTATAGCAGAAATAGCTTATTATTTTTAATATTGAAGTCCTTTTAAATCTCTGATAGGCTTGAAACCCTTGCTTTTGCTAAATCCTTAATCTATTGCGATCCATAATACCCACAGTGAAAATGCTGTCTTCTGTAGGAGAAAAGCTAGAGGAAACTCCTTTTTCTCGCTTTGGGTTATGGTGGGTTCTAATGCTTTGGACTCCCTTTTCTTCCTTTTCTCAGGAGTATTATTTTAATAATTTTTCGGGTAAAGATGGTTTGGCCCAGTCTCAAGTTTATGCGCTTTTGGAAGATGACAGAGGTTATATTTGGATGGGAACTTGGGGCGGTGGATTGAGTCAATTTGATGGACAAAACTTTAAAAACCATACCCAAAAAAAAGGCTTATTGAGCAATTATATTTACAGCCTAGAGAAAGATGAAAAGCAAAATGTTTGGATTGGGACGGATAAAGGCCTCTGTAAATTTGATGGCAGAAACTATGAATTTTTTCTGGATAAAGGACGAACCCAAGTCTATACCATCGAAGCAGGAAGCAATGATCGATTGTGGATAGGAACCCATAAAGGATTGTACTATCATCAGGATGGAGTCATAAAACCTTATCCATTTAAAAATAAGATGGCGCAAGGCGTCGAGGTACGAACTTGTTTTGAAGATAGTCATGGTTTTTTGTGGATGGGCAGTTCGAAAGGTATTTTTGTGTTGAGTCCCGGAGGAAATATTCGGCATTTTGCAGAGGATACTGGATGGAATGGATATACTCCTTTTGAGATTTTAGAAGACGGGGGCGGAACGATTTGGATTGGCACCGAAGGTGGAGGAATTCAATGGTCAGACGGCAGTCGAGTATGGACTCAGTATACCAAAGCCAATGGCCTGTCCAATGATCGAGTGGTACATCTACACCGAACAAGCATGGGAGAAATATGGGCAGGGACGACCGAAGCCGGAATAAATAGATGGAGTCCATTAGATAGTACCTTTACTTATTTGCAAGAAAAAGATGGTTTAGAGAGCAATGATGTTCGCAGTGTTATTGAAGATAGTTGGGGCAATCATTGGGTCGGAACTTCAGGAGGAGGAGTGAGTAAATATTCAGGACAACAGTTTGTCTTATATGATGAAGCCGATGGGCTAGTAGATAAAGAAATATATGGCATTTGTGAAGACACTTTAGGACAACTCTGGTTGTCGACCTCTCGGGGCATTTCTCGATTTGACGGAAGAAATTTTCAGCATTACGGAAGCGAAGCCAATTGGCTTTCTTCTAAATCTAGAACTATTCTAAACGATCAACAAGGTCGTCTCTGGGCTGGCTTTGACAATAAAGGAATTGGTCTTTATGCGGCTGATACCTTTCGCTTGTTTACGGAGGAAGATGGAATAGGGAGGGGCTTGGTTCGAGATATAGCAGAGGATTCTTTAGGACGGATTTGGGTCGCGAGTACTATTGGTGGTATTACACAAGTGATTCCCAATCCATTGGATACGCTTGGAACTGGTTTTGTTTTTCGCCAGTATAATCGGAATACAGACTTTCCTGCTAATTATATTTATGGATTTCTTTATGACCAAGAAGGGCGAATGTGGTTTGCGACGCGCTACTTAGGTTTGGGGTATTTTAATGAGCAAGGCGAGCCCATTCTTTTTGATCAAAGACATGGTTTGCCAGATGGAGAAGTGCGAACACTTGCCATGGACAGTCTGGGCAACTGTTGGGCAGGGACTGCGAGGGGAGGTGTTTTTCGTTTTGCTTTGCAAGAAGATACGCTGCAAGTTTTTCGTTTGGAAAGCGAAGACCAATTGACTTCCAATAATATCTATCAACTGGCTTTTGATGCAAAGAATTATTTATGGATTGGCCACGAAAAAGGAGTGGATCGAGTGCAGTTGAATGATGTACTGGATATTGCAGAAGTGAAATCATTCGGTTATGCAGAAGGCTTTAAAGGAGGAGAGACTTGCAATAGTGCGGTCATCTGTGATCGCAAAGGAGATATGTGGTTTGGAACAATGAATGGCTTGACACATTATCAAGCAGGAAGTGGTAGAAAGAACACCGTTGCTCCTAAAGTACATTTGGAAGAAATACGTTTGTTTTATCAAGCTCTTGCAAAAACAAAATATGCCGACTGGGCAAAGCCTTGGGGAGGATTATACGATGGACTGCTTTTGCCACATCGGCAAAATAGTTTGGGTTTTATCTTTAAAGGAATCAATCAGTCCAATCCGGGGAGGGTAAGCTACGAGTGGTGCTTGGAAGGATATGAGGAAGCATGGTCGCCTAGGTCAGAAAATAATTCTGTCAATTATTCTAACCTCCCACCTGGTCGTTATGTATTTAAAGTGAGGGCTTATAATGAAGACCTCGTCACCAATGTGGAACCGGTAAGGGCAAGCTTTAGCATTGATCCTCCCTTTTGGCAACGCTGGTGGTTTCGTTTGCTGATGATCGCATCAACCGTGTTTTTTATTTCTTTGTTTTTTAGAATTCGACTCAACCAAGTTAGAAAAAAGGCAAAGGAAGATCGAGAACGTTTGGAGATGGAAAAACATTTATTGCAATTGGAACAGAAAGCTTTACAATTACAAATGAACCCTCATTTTATTTTCAATGCCTTGAATACTATTCAGGGACAGATCAATCAAAAGGACCATAAAAAGGCAAGGTACCAATTGGCAAAATTTTCGAAATTGATGCGAGCGACTTTAGAGAACTCTAGAGCAAGTACTATCTTATTAATTGATGAAATTCAGAGCCTCGAAAATTATCTGACCTTAGAGCAGTTTAGCCGCAACCAGTCTTTTGGCTATGTGGTGAAAATAGAAGAAGGTCTGGACCCAGAAATACTTGCCATTCCGCCAATGATGATTCAGCCTTTTGTAGAGAATGCGATTATCCATGGAGTAGCTCATTTAAGAGATCGCACTGGAAAAATTGAATTGCAATTTCAGCGCACTGGAAATGCCTTGGAGTGTTTGATTCTTGATAATGGAATTGGGCGGAAAGCAGCAGCACTTATAAAGAGTCAGCAGGAAGAACAACATAAGTCAGCAGCACTGCAAGTGACGCGAGAACGATTGGAATTATTGGGGGATGATAATCAAGAGCGTTTGCAGATTATTGACTTGTTGGCGGAGGATGGTAGTTCCATGGGAACGAAAATTATTTTGCGAATTCCGGTGTTTAGCGACCCAGATAAGTATCTGGCATAAACAATAGATTTAATGTGTTTTTTTGCCTTGTCACAAACCGCCAAAAAGGCTTTCTTTTTTCTCTTCTTTTTTATTTTTTTTCTAATAAAAATTAAGCTTAGACTTTTTTGAAAACCTAGTAAGTACGGGGCTTTTAGCCTGCTATTGGGTAAAGTGAAGCTATTGAATAAATTAGAATAAGTTAATCTTCTAAAGACTTTTGTAGAACAAGTTCTTTTGGAACAGATTTTGTCACTTACTAAATCATTCCTCCTATACATTTCCTCCTCTAACATACGGTCCTCCTCAACGTATGATTGTATCCAATAATACAAACCAACATATTTAATTAACCCTATTTAATTTTAATCATGAAAGTTAAAAACTTAAATTTTTTGAACCCATTAACGGTTACAGATACGATAGAACTGAAAGAGGAATTTGTTGATCCTAAAAAGAAAAAGACAACTAAATAGAGGACTAGAAGAGGGGCAATAGCCTTGCAAAAAAAAGAGGAATTTAGACTTTAAAAATCTACTGATAAAATTAAATAGAAGCCGTTTTAAAATAGCTTTCTGTTTAATGAAAAAGACCCAAAATAATTCTAGATAGTATTTCTAGACGGAATTATTCCAAAGAAAATATTCAAAAAACAATAGGCTTTTAACGAGGTCTAATTAAGAGAGAATCCAATGTCAAACCTTTACCAGACTTTTCTCCTGGTATTTCTTTTCACCTTTCTGGGAACAGATTGTGTGGCCTCGGACAATCCATCTATGGATAGTTTGTCTTTGCATTTGCGAGAGGCTAGACAAAAGAAAACTGTTCCTCAAACCCTTGATGCATTCTATCAAATGTTGGATAGAGCCATCTTTGACAGGGCTTGGCGAAAAGCAATTATCATATGTGAAGAAGCCCTTCAATTTTCTGAGGAGCAAAAAACTTTTTGGAGGAGAGGTGACTTTCTTTATCAAATGGGAATGGTCTACTCTGGACTTACGAACTATCATGAGGCCATTAATTATTTCAATCAAGCGGTTTCTTTGAAGTCTGAAGATTATCAGGAAAACTCTCTTAGCGAAGCCTATACCGAGTTGGCCATGACTCACCGAGTAATTGGGAATTACCAAAAATCTTATGAATATTATTTACATTTGTTGCGAGTGCAAGAGGCAGAAAAAGATTCTTTAAGTGTTTCAAAAACACTCTATGGAATTGGTTGTATTCTGTTTTATCAAGATAATTTCCCCGGAGCTTTAGAATATTACGATAGGGCACTAGCTTTATCCGAAGTGTTGGGACGAGAGCAGGAAGTGTCTTCTTCTTTGGGAGGAATTGCAAGTGTCTATATAGAAAATAAAGAGTACGAAAAAGCATTAGAATATAACTTGCGATCTTTGGCAATCGCCAAAAAAATCAACCACAAGGTAAATGTCTCTTATATTGTTCAGAATATCGGATCTTGCTATATCGGCATGGGACAATTGTCAAAAGCAGAGGAGTATATTCAGGAATCGATTTTGTTGAAAAAGCAATTAGAAGATCCTTGGGGACTAGTTGGCTCGTATAAGTCCTTGGCCAGAATTTATTCTCAGATGGAACGGCACGACGAGTCCATTATTATTTTGCAGGAAGCAATGGATATCGCAGAAGGAATTGGGTCTAATCCACGCAAATTAAAAATCTACGAGATCTTTATCGAAAGCTATGAATCTGCTGAAGATATGGAGATGGCTAATAAATATCTGCACGCTTATATCAACCTAAAGGACACCTTGATCAACGAGTCTTCCGTAAGAGAAATGGGCGCGGCCAAATCTGGATATGAAGTAAAGAAAAGAGAAGATAAGATTGCTTTGTTGACTTCTCAAAAAGAATTATTAGAGAAAGAACAAAAGATCAAAAGTCTGACTTATTACTTAATGGGAGCAAGTCTTCTTTTTATGTTGGCTCTGACTTTTATTTGGTTTAGCCGTTTTAGAATGCAAAAAAGATTGGTCGGGCTTTTGGAAGAAAAAAATGACCAAATCCATCGACAAAATAAGCAATTGGAATTGTCCAATGAAGACCTTCAGCAATTTGCCTATGTGGCTTCCCATGACTTGAAGGAACCGCTTCGGATGATTAGTTCTTATACCACTTTACTCAAGAAAAGATACCAGCACCTCTTTGATGAACAAGCCGACGAATTTATGTTTTATGTAGTCGATGCCGTTGATCGAATGCAGGTACTCCTAGATGATTTATTGGCTTACTCCAGAATAGAAACCCGAGAAGGGAATCAACAGTGGATTGAATCCATTGATGTGATTTCAATCGTAGGTTCTAATTTGCGGATGGCCGTTACGGAGAAGAATGTTGACCTTAAAGTCAATTACGAGCAACTTCCAAAAATTTGTGCTGACCGAAGTCAGATGATTCAATTGTTTCAAAACCTGATTAGCAATGCCATTAAATTTGTGGATACCGACCAACCAGAGGTAGAAGTAGGCTTTAAAAAGGCCAATGGTAAAATGGCACTTTTTGTAAAGGATAATGGAATTGGAATCGACGAAAAATCAAAAGCAAAGATTTTTGAAATGTTCCATCGCTTACATACCAAAGAAGAGTTTGAAGGAACAGGGATAGGTTTGGCAACTTGCAAAAGAATCGTCGACCGACACTTAGGAGAAATCTGGGTGGAATCTGAAAAAGGAAAGGGAAGTACCTTCTTTATCGCTTTGCCTGAAAAAAGTATTGCAGTATCAGAACTGAAAATGGAGCCGGTTTTAAGTTAAGTATAAAATCGGCGGGCCTGCAAAGGCGGCTACAAAAGAGGGCTTTATTTTTAAACAGCACTAAAATGCTGTATCTTGCGTCGTATTCCATTTTTGACAAGAGCTCCCAATTATGATTTCCGCATTTATTGTTGATGATATGCCTCAGGCGATCGAAAATCTCCAAGAAGATTTAAAAACCTATTGTCCAGAAGTAGCAATTATTGGTACCGCAGATGGTGTCGTGAGTGGCGCCAAAATTTTGAAAAACCTAAAGCCAGACATCCTTTTTTTAGATATCCAACTACAGGATGGGAGTGGCTTCGATCTTTTAGAGATCCTTCCCAATGCTAATTTTCAAGTCATTTTTACAACCGCTTCGGATGCTTTCGCGATCAAAGCTTTCCGCTTTTCGGCAGTAGATTATCTGCTGAAACCGATTGATCCGGATGATTTGATGGAAGCGGTTAAAAAAATAAAAGCACAAGGAGCAAAGCCCATTCCCGGACAACAAGCGGGTCTTGACTTATTACTCGATACCGTCAAAAACCGAACAAGCCCCAATCGCTTAGCGCTCCATACCCAAGAAAAAATTTTACTAGCGGACATTGCCGATATCGTGCGTTGCGAATCTACCGGCAATTATACTCATTTTCATTTTGCCGATGGTTCTAAAATCTTAGTGACCAAAACCTTGAAGGAATACGATAAATTACTGGAAGAACATCACTTTATCCGAGTTCATCAATCACATTTGATCAATGCTCAATTGATTAAGGAATATGTAAAAACAGAAGGTGGTTATCTAGTGATGAAAGATGGGGCAAGAGTTCCTGTTTCTGTTCGTAAAAAACCAGAGGTGATTAAGCTTTTAAATACTTTATAAACCGACTTGGAGTACCGGACAAAGTAGTATTAAAAGATCCCAAAACATTTTTATCAAAAAAAGGAATCCGGTGATTTTGACCGTATCTATCAAAACACACCGGATTACATAGAGAATCGCCTTTTCTGTTTCCACATCCGCAATTGAAATTACAGCTGCTTCTACTTCAAGTTTAAGTTCAATGAGGGCCTCAAGTAGCATAGACTTTACTCGTCTATAGTCCGTACTACCGAGATCCCACTGAATTTAAAGCACCATTTTATTCTCGGGTACCAGGAAGCGGCAATCGATTTTTAATGAGGTTGGTAAAAATGTTAGCATCGGTCCCTGTTGGCAAAAAAGCCACTTCGACTTTCGAAGCCAATTGCTTGTTGACCATATAGCTGGCATAGGTCGGATGCTCACTACAAATAGCTGCCAATCGACTTTCCTTAGAGATGATACCGTGGTCCATCTCTCTTTGTTTTTCGATCGCTAATTGATTAAGATCCCTCTGTCTTTGAATTTCCAAATCTTTTAAATCTTGTTGTTTTTCCAGTTCCGCCCGGGCCATTAGTTTTCTTTTTTCTGCTTCCGCAGCTACTTGGAGTTTTTCTACTTGTGCTTTGGTTTCCGCTTTAGCCAATTCGCTTTGTCTTCGACTTTCTTCCATTTTAGCATTGATTTTCTGTAGGCGGCCATTGGCCTCCGCTTGCGCAATGGCTACTTTACTTTGAGCTTCCGCTCGTAGTTTATCTGCTGCAGACTGCTCCACATCTACGATGTTTTGCAAGCGGATCCGTTCTAACTCTCTTTGTTTTAAACTGGCTTCTTCCATCGCTTTGGTATAGCTAGTAGGAAAGCCGACATCTGCCAAAATAATTTCGTTGATCTGGATACCCGGTTCGCCCAGACCTTCTTCTAAGCCTCCTTTGATTGCCTCGATATAATCATTTCTTTGACTAGAAAAAACGGAGTCGATACTGGTAAATTCATTGGATACCATTTTGGAAAGTTCCAAAGCACGAGGTTTTAAAATCAATTCATTAAAAGTATTGATGGTGCTAAATTGTTGGGTGAAATTATCTTCATCAGTTACCCTCCAACGGATAGAGACATCTAAATTTAAAGGAACACCATCGCCAAGACGAATACCTTCCAAAAGGTGTTGTTTGACTTGCACGAGCATGATCGGAGAAATTTCTTCTGGTTCAATGATTTCTTCTACTTCTTGTTGACATCCTACCAAGGAAAGAAAGCAGAGCAGGATTAAAATGCTTGCTGATTTTGCGATTCCGTTTTTCATTATCTAAGTTATTTTTATGAATTACTTAATGGGCATGTTTTGTATTGCTTCCACAATATAGAAGGCTTTGCTGCGGACTTGAGCTAAGGATGACTATTCGGAGACTAGCCTTTAGTATTCGTCAACTTTGGCCAAGAATCTGTTTTGGAAATTTGAAAACTGGATTTCCAAAAGGGCGGTACTATAATTGGAAGCTTTATAGAGATAAGTATTAACTTGGTCTAAGGAATAGGGATTGCTCGAAAGTCTTGAGTATTTTGCGTTTCACCAATGAAGAAATATCAATTATATACTACGATCCGATTAAAACAAGCCTTCCGGATGCTACAGAGTATCGGTTGGATCTATATTTGCCTATTCGTACCGATCTTGATGATTGGTATTCTAGGTTTATTAGAAAGAAGTTTGACGGGAGCTTATCCAATGACAGCTTTGGCTTTTCTTTTGGTAGTCGCTAGTTTTCATTTCCAAAGAAAAGATCATGATTTTTTAGCGGGCCTTAATGCTTCTCCGACGATCTACCGTTTGTTGGATTATCTTTTGATTTTTATTCCGCTCCTAATAGGTTTACTGATCATCTCCTGTCCATCGGATATTTTGTTGGTTTTTTTGATCCTACCGATCATTGCAGCCATCCGCCCTCCGCAAAAAAGTTTTGGCGATTATATGCCTAAGTTTCCAGTTGCTTTTATTCCATTGATGGCTTTTGAATGGCGTTCTGGTTTTCGGAGGTATGGTTGGGCTTTGATGCTATTGTATGTCTTGGCACTTCTTGGAAGTTATCAGATGGGGGTTGGTATTGGCTTTACGATCTTGTTGGCTTTGTTATCAATAGGTTTTTTTGATGAGTTGGAGGAAAAGACTTTGATTGAAGTATTTCAACCACTAGCTGGCTTTTTACAGCGAAAAATATACTGGCAAGCTTCATTTTTTCATGGCCTACTGCTTCCGCATTATATCTTGTCTTTGGTTTTTCATGGGCAGTACTGGTACTTGCTATTGGTTGCTATTCTAATTGCGGAATCCCTTCTTTTGTTTTGTTTGTTTTTTAAATATGCCCATTGGCATCCCAACCGAAGAAAAGCTTATAACCAGGTGACAATAGGGCTTTATATCGGAAGTTTAATCATTCCTTTTCTAGCTCCGGCAGGTTTGTTTTATTGTTGGGTCTATTATAAAAAAGCGAAAAAAAATCTAGCTTACTATTATGGATAATACGCTGCAGTTGTCAAATATTCATTTTTCCTATGGAAAGGAGGAAACACTTAAAGGCCTTTCTTTGTCAATGCCGGCTGGTCAAATCCACGGTGTACTGGGGCGAAATGGAGCGGGTAAAACGACCTTGTTTAATATTTTATATTCGCGATTGCATGCTAGCGAAGGGACTTGCACTTGGCAGGGAAATTCGCTTGCTTTTGAGCATATTGCTTTTCAAGAAACACGAAGTTATTTTTATCCCTATCTCACTGGCCGAGAATACCTCCAGTTGCTTACGCAAAGCAATCCTGATTTTGCCATCGATCAATGGAACCGTGTTTTTAACTTGCCCTTAGATCGATTTGTCGAAGATTATTCTACAGGAATGAAGAAGAAATTAGCGTTCTTAGGAACGCTGGCTATGGATCGTCCGATTATGCTGCTTGACGAACCCTTCAATGGTGTTGATGTAGAAAGCAATGAAAAGATATTTCAGATATTAATGCGCCTTCGCGACAAAGGAAAGCTGATTATCCTCTCCTCTCATATCATCCATTCCCTAACGGGAACTGCCGACCAAATCCATTATCTCCAAGGTGGCAAAATTCAAGAAACTTATCTCCCCGCTTCCTTTCCTCAACTCGAAGATCAACTCAAAGAATGGATCCGCCAAGAAATTCAGGAAGACCTCGAGACATTACTTAAGTAGGCTCCTTGTTTTGCCGACAAAGCAGCCTAAAACTCGACGATAACACGCTTTCGACATTTTGTCACATCTACAAAGGCTTACCCCTTTAAAATAAGAACTATTTATTTTTTGCTAGCTGCAAACCCCTTTAATTTATAACATATAGAAAATTTTTATGCTGTCACAATGTTCTCTTTTTTCTAATGGTTTTTTCTGCTAGGATTAATAATTTCTAAGAAAGAATTAAAGAGCCAAAACCCTTTGTATTACGAAGGTTTTGGCTCTTTTCATTAGTTTTTTTAGCACTTTGAATGCATCCAAAACACTTGATTTATATGGCATAGTATTAGCAAGTATTGATTTAGTCATCTTCTCTTACTTTCCCCTGAGTAAATATTTTAGAAGAGACCTCTTTTGGAGGATACTGATTTGTTGGATGTTGATTTATTTCCTACCCAAACCTGCTTATCCTAAAGACATCAGCGTTTTATAATGTTTTTAAGAATTAGATGTCTAACCAAAATCAAAAAACCCACAATCAAAAAATGAAAAATTGAAATGCGACTATATCAGAGTATAGGCGTACTTGTTAAGTGATATTTATCGCCAAATGCAAATGCAAGCACTTACTTATACTCTTTATAAAATTACTTGTACATGAAGACCTTCTTAAAGCACTTACTATTCCTGCTCGGAATTTTTACAAGTAGTATTTTACCAGCTCAGCGCGTAATTACGATTGCTGGGGTATTGGAAACCGCAGGACATTTAGATGGAGAACCTTATTCTGCCTTATTCAATAATCCGCACGGTATTGCCAATGATTCTTTGGGTAACTTATTTATTGTAGATCGATTCGGAAATTACGTACGCAAAATGGCTGTCGATGGTACGGTAACGACCATTGCTGGAACAGGTGAGTCCGGAAGTGCCGATGGCCCAGGCGATCAAGCTACTTTTAATGAACCTTGGGGAATCTGTGCTGGACAAAATGGAGAGGTCTTTATTGCAGATACTCGCAATAATCTTATTCGAAAAATCGACGCCAACGGAGAGGTCAGTACTTTTGCTGGCTCCGGAAATTTTGGCTCCGGAAACGGACAAG
>CAYQRA010000016.1:0-22859 GCA_964419315.1 uncultured Saprospiraceae bacterium
GAATCATCCGATTTTCCATTTGAGTATGCCGCAAAGCTGCCCGGATGTACCGAATGCTATCCTCAATCCAAGAGACACTTGGCGCAATGAAGAAAAGTACGATGAAGTTGCCGCTAATTTGGCGAATCTTTTCGCTACCAATTTCGAACAATTTAAGGATAAAGCAACCGCCGAGATTATCGGAGCTGGACCAGTGGTCGCTTAATAGCTTATTAAGAATAGAATAAGGTTCTCCAAAGGAATATTGAATTTTGCTTATCTTCGCATTTTTCAATATTCCTTTTTTATTTTGTCAATCAGCAATTCTTCTTCTCCATCAAAAGGTCTTTGGGCTTGGGACTTAGTCAAAGTCATTCTTGGCCTTACTTCTCTTGTCTTTGCAGGGATCCTAATCGCCGGGGGATTTACGGAAGAAAGTACTCGCTTTCTGATTCGTTTGACCGCTAAGTTGAGTTTCAGTCTTTTTTGTTTGGCTTTTGCCGCTTCGGGGATTCACTTATTCTTTCGTCACTCCGGTACTTTTTGGCTCTTGATGAATCGCAAATATTTAGGAATTACATTTGCCATCATCCATTGGGTGCATTTGTTTTTCTTGGGACTTCTGCAATATTTTTTTCACCCCGTATTTAACCTGGCCAAAAAAACTTCTCTATTAGGTGGAGGATTCGCTTATCTTTTTCTCAGCTTGATGTTGGTCACTTCATTTCCCCGTTTTTCAAAATACTTATCTCACCAGCAATGGAAATTATTGCATAGCATTGGTGGCTATTGGATCTTATTTATTTTTTCTACGAGTTATGTTCGCCGTTTTATGACCGAATGGAAATGGTGGCCTTTTTTGTTGGCTATTGGATTGGTTTTAGGCTTTCGTGGATGGGCTTGGTGGGCGAAGCGCAATACAGTCTAAACATTATTTTATCCCTTCCTACAGATCAAATTTTACAGCGCGCGATCCAAAATCTTGATCTAAAGTAAATTCAAAAACTACCTTATTATTTTCGTCCAACTCCATAAGACCAAGATATTTCGATTGGGAAGTAAAATGGTAGAATACTATCCATATGGCCAAAAGTTGATATCCTTAGTATCCAATTCCATTCCGTAACATAATAGCGTTTCTGTTTGTAAAAAATCGTGGAAAGTATATTAAAGGGACATGTAGTTCCGAACCCGTATTTACTTTTGATGCGTTTGCCCTAAAGGAAACCAAGAAGGAGGAGCAAATATAAAATGAAAGCCTATCCTCTATAAAGTAACACATAACTCACTGGCACAAATATCAAGGTGACTATCGTCCCAAACAATAAGCCAAACATGATCGCCGCAGCTAATGGCTCCCACATCACTCCTCCGCCCATATAAAGGGGAATCATTCCCAATACAGTGGTGAAGGTGGTCAGCATGATCGGTCGAAATCGTTGTAGACAAGCTTCTTTTACAGCCCCTACCAAGGATGGCCCTTTGTCAGATTCTACTTCGATCCTATCTATCAATACAATCGCATTATTGATGATGATTCCTGCCAAAGAAATGATTCCCAAAAAGGCAAAAAAGCCAAAGTAGGATTTTAATAAAAGTAAACCCATGACCACACCAATTACTCCTAAAGGAATCGTCAACAAGACAATCAATGTTTTTCTAAAAGAATTGAACTGAATAATCAGCAGCAATACGATGATGAAGAATGCCAAGGGCAACCAAGCGGCTACCGCCCCCATGGACTCTGCGGAGCTTTGCGCATCTCCTCCCAACTCATAACTATATCCAGAGGGCCAGCCCTTTTGTTTTTGATCCTCTAACCAAGGAGTAACGGCTGCCATGATCGCACTGGCATTGCCTCCCTCTTTTATCTGTGAAGATATATTGATACTTCGTCTTAGATCTTTTCTAATAATATTGGCAAATTCCCAAATGATTTGCACCTCTGCTACTTGCGAAAGGGGCACGTTCGCTCCAGTACTTTGAGCGTAAATATTAATACTCTCTAGGTTTTCGATTTTGATTTTATCATGATTTGCATCCCGCATCATGATGTCTATATTATCTTTTCCTTCTCGGTAATCCCCAATGTTAAATCCACTTAAATCCGTTCGCAATGATATCGCAATATCTTGGTTGGTAATACCAACGTTTTGCGTTTTGAGTGGATCAATATCAATGACGATTTTTTTGGTTTTGGGTCCCCAGTTGTCTTTAACGTTTTTAGTTCCAGCCTCCTCATTGAGTTTGGCTTTTACACTTTCAGCAATATTAGATAAAACCTCTCCATCCTTACCCGAGATTTTAATTTCAATAGGGGTACCACCACCACCAGAGCCTAGCCTTTTTATTTTAATATCTGCGGTGGGAAAGGCAAGGAAAGAAAAACGATCTAATTGATTAATGACATATCCATTATCATCACCAGAAGAAGTATTGACCAGCATGTGTGCATAATTGGCATTTGCTTCATCAGGACTATAGCCCAAGTCGTAAGACTCTGGCCCTTTACCAATAAATGCAGACCAGTCAATGACTCCTCTTTTTCGATTTTCGTTCAATTGAAGATCATTGATGATGTAATTTTCAATTTCATTCACCACCGCTGTGGTCGTTTCTAAACGAGTCCCCTGAGGAAGTTTAATATCCACCGTAATCAAATTTCTTTCGGAGTCTGGAAAAAATAAAAAGGGGATTTTTCCGAACAACATTAGCGAACCAATGAACATTCCTAAAACGGTAATAAGGGCTATGGTTTTATATTGGAGTGCTATATTTATTAATCCCTCGTATTGATTTCTCATAGCAATAATGATGCGATCAACGACACTCTTATTTTCATCTCCTAGTTGTTTAGTTTTCAAAAAATAAAAACAAAACATCGTTATCATCGTCATAGATAAAAACCAAGAGCAAATCAATGCAATAGTAATCACCACAAATAAAGATCCCACAATGTCTCCCATAGTACCCTCTGCCAAATAAAAAGACATAAATGCTACGGAGGTGGTCAGGGTAGAAATAAGCAAAGGAATTATTAGTTCATTGCAGGCTTCTTTAACGGCCTGAAGTTTCTCAGCACCTTGTTCTAATTTGACTAAAACCGTCTCGGCAACCACTACCCCATTATCTACCATCAACCCCAAAGCCATAATCAAAGCAGACAAGGAAACTTGATTGATCCCCACCCCAAAAACACTCATAAATAGAAAGGTAGCAAGTATCACCATCGGCACCAAAGAAGCAATGATTAGTCCTGTTCTAAATCCCAAAAATAGCAGCATTACAATGAGCACCAAAGCCACTGTTTGCAAGAGATTACTTACAAAGTTGCTGACTTCTGCCTCTACATAAAGATCAAGCGAAGAAAGCCGTCTTAGCTCTAAACCAAGTGGTAGTGTAGCATTGAAGTTGGCTACTTTTTCGTCAATTATTTTACCCAGATTGACCACATTGGCGCCGTCTTTGAGTGCCACCGAAAAGGACAAGGCTTTTTTGCCATCTACCTTAATAATTTGTTCTTCGGGTTCTTCGTAGCCGCGAGAAATTTCCGCAATATCCTGAAGAAGGAGCGACTGACCATTGGCAGAACGGATGATCGTATTTTTGATATCGTTTACATTGTCAAAATTACCCGTTGGTTCAATGATAATTCTTTCATTACCGATATTCAATTCTCCTCCAGAATAAAGAATATTTGTCCCAGCAAGGATCCCTTGTATTTGCGAAGCGGTAATCTTCAAACTCGCCATTTTAGCATTGTCAAACTCCACAAAAATTTGCTCTTTTTGGTGGCCACCAATTTCTACTTTAGCAGCATCGTCTAATGCGATAACTTCGTCGCGAATATCATCTGCAAACTTTTTCATTTCGGCGTACGAATATTCCATATCACCTTTGGCAGTATTGTCGGAAATTAAGCCAAGCATAATGCCATACACCACACCAATATCATCATCTCGAAGATTATAACGTACTCCGTCAGGAAACTGTACGGTATTTAGTTTGCGACGTATTCTATCCCAAATATTTTGGAGTTCACCAGGTGGTACTTCGTCTTTTAGAACGATACTCACAACAGAAAGTCCCGACCTAGATTGGCTATTGATTTCTTTTAATTCGGGAATTTCTTGAATTTTTTCCTCTACTTTTCGACTTACTAAATTTTCAACTCGCTCAGGACTGGCCCCCGGAAATTGAGCAACTACTGTCGCTACTCGAACCGTAAAGGGTGGCATGCTATCTTGAGGCAAGCTGAAATACGAGAAAAGCCCCATTGCCGCCAGCAAGATGAATACAGAAATGGAAATGCGACTTCTATTTATTGATAATTCTGTTAAATTCATGTAGGTAGATTATTTCTTTTGATATAAACTTACTTGCATTCCATCTCGAAGAACATTAAGGCCAGCACTAGCCACCAGGTCACCTGTTTTAAGACCTGTGGTAACTTCAAATCCAACATCATTTAATTTCCCTACCTGAATGGTTTGTTTTTTACAAACATAATTATCCCCTGAACCTTGAATTACAAATACAAAATTACCTTTGCCATCTTCGCCAACCGCACTTGGAGGGACCATTAAAGCAGATTTTTTCGAGTGATGATCTGCATAAGTAAAGGTGGCAGTGGCAGGCATCCCCGGACGTATCCGTTGATCATTATCGGTTAATCGAATGGTCACGGGATAGGTCGTCCCTGCTGAACTATAACCAATTTCATGTACACTTCCATTAAAACCGTGGTCATGGAGAGAATTAAAAGTAACCTTTACCTTTTGACCATTTTCAATCTGAGAAATGGCATTTTCCGGTACCCCAACTTCTACATCAGGATTACTAAAAGAATTGAGTTCGAAAACAGGATTTCCCTGCCCTACGATTTCATTGGGTTCTACATTGATGCGGGTAATAATGCCTGCAAAGGGGGCAGTAATTTTAGTATAGCTAACTTGATTGGAAGCAGATTTCGCCACACTTTCCGAAGATTTCTCACCCGCCTTGGCAGCCTCTACTTGGGTTTGAGCAGCTTTGTAAGAAGCCTCTGCACCTAGATAGGAAGACTTGGCTTGCTCAAAATCACTGATCGAAATACTATTAACTTCATAGAGTTTTTCAAATCGTTTGTAATTGGATTGCGCTGCTAAATAATTTGCTCTAGCACTTTCCATTTGTGCTTGCGCACTTTCTATCTGTGCTTTGGAGCTTTGCACACTAGCTAAAGACTGGGTATAACTAACTTGATAATCCGTTGCATCCAGAGAAGCTAAGAGTTGTCCTTTGCGAACTTTATCTCCTACTTTGACCGGGATTCTATTTATAGTCCCTCCTACCTTAAAACTCAAACTGGCTTCCTGTTGCGCTTTTGCTAATCCGGTGTAGCTGTGTTGACCTTCTACAGCACCACTACCTACCTTGATATATTTTACCGGACGGAGAGTTGGGGTCGTGGCAACTTCTTCTGGTACATTATTACAGGCGCTAATTAAAAATAACAGCAAAGCAAAGTACCTTAGACCATTTTTATTTATCATCATTTTTTTTGATTAAAAAAGTCAAATAATCATTCACAAATTTTTCTTTTTCTTGCGAGGAAGCCAAGAGATATACACTATTGATAAGTCGTTCTATCGTGATGGCATCTATAATAAATTGATAGCGGGAAGACACGGCTCCCAATTGAGCAGAAACCGCACTGTTTTGGGCATCCAGTAAAGTGACGATATTGGATACTCCTTCCCGGTAAAGATTTTGCACCAACTCTACATATTTTCCTCCTGACTTTGCAGCATCTTGAGTAAATCGAATGTCGTTGAAGGAGTTCCCTAAATTCTCCAGAGAAAGGCGAATGTTTGTTGCAAATTGCTGCTCCAAGGAAGCTCGATTAGTAAGTAGTTGTTGTAATAAAATCTGATCTTTTTCTATTCTCCTACTTCTCAGGTTGCCTTGAAAAATAGGAAGGGAAGCGTTTACGGCAATATTCCAGGTCGGCTGGTAGGGATCAACACCTTGTGTATTAAAGGCTTCGTCAGGTACTCTTGTTCCGTATCGTCCAAATGTTTGATCTAGGCTTCCTTGTAGCCCAACTTGGGGTAAGTATCTGCTTTTCTTATTCAAATCCAATGAATTTTCCTGTGCTTTGATCGCCCATTGTAATTGTTCCAACTCCGGAGCTTTTGCAAAAGCAGTTTGAATGAGAAATTCTGAAAACTTTCTGAAGTCATAGCGATTACTTATCGTTTCAGAAATACGATCATCTTGCAGAAAGACGATGTCTTGATCCAGCTTTAAATCCTCCAGTATAAAACCTTCGTCAAGTGGCCGATTTAGCAATTGATTAAAACTAATTCGAGCTTGATCCACTCCCGTCTGTGCATCATTGAGGGAAGATTTATTTAAGGCCAATTGAGACTCAAATCCATAAACATCGGCATTACTTACCGTTCCTATTTTTGCTTTTGTTTTGGCAATGTTCAAATTGCTCAAGGTCGTTTGTACATTAGAATTTTGAATGGTAAGATTGGCTTGCGCTTGCAAGTATCGCAAATAGGCTGTACAGACATCCAGTACCAGATCCAATTGTTGAGACAATAAGCCTGCTTTCTCCGCTTCCAATAGATTTTTTTGAATGGCTACATTCGCCCAAGCGGGTTGAGAATAAATCAATTGGGTAAGAGCAAGGTTGCCCGACCATGCCGTTTGGGGAGTTAATTGATTGGTCGCTTTCAACAAGGTTGCGGTAGTTCCATCGAGCGTTAGGAGCGTGGTATTCGCATCAAGAGTAGGCAATAAGTTGGATTTGGCAATCCCAATTTCCATATTTTGCACAGCGACTTCTTTCTGTACCACCTGAAGGGGTAAATTGCGATTAAGTGCTTCTGCAATTGCTGCTTGCAAGGTGTATTTTTCACCACTCTGCGGTTTGATTTTAATTAAAGAAGCTTGGCTCAAAACGTCGAAAGGAGGATATATTCCTAGTTTTTCCATGGTCGCTACATTGATGACAAAATGGTCTTCAATTCCGTCAATATTGATTGGAAAATCTTTAGGATTTTGTCCTTCTAGTGCTTTCATCACGTTCAAAGCTATGCGTCTGGCATAAACATTTATATAATCAGATGGAGCAATAGAAGCTAAAATTCCTAGTTCTACATCATCCTGACCAATTAAGCTAAAAGAGGGCAATTGCCGTTCATTGATCCCATTAATTAAGATTTGTTGGTCTGTTAAGTTTTCATATAAATTCGGTAGAAAATAAATCGCGTCTATATTTTCTTGGAGTTGATTGAGGTCAACTTCGGGATTGTTCGTGCTAGTAATAAATTGAATATCAAATCCATTGGCAAAGTTATTTAGATACAACTTTAGAAATGAGGGAGCATCAGGTCTTAAAAAAATAGCTAAATGCTGAAAAGGATAAATAGATTGAAAAACATCAAAATCTCGTTCCGGTGATAATGGACTTTGAATCATTGTATAATTATCAATGCCTGAACTTTCTTGATCTGATCGTTGCAATGATAATCCAGAGATACATGGTATGGGGTATTGCTCCAAGGCATCCAATGATCCTGAAGCATTGAACCCTATAGTTAACAATACATCCGACTCCTTCTTTAAAATATTATCAAGGAGAGTAGCCGAATTTAGCTTAGAATCGCTAATGCTATAGTCCTTGTAATTAATCGTGTATTGTTGTGAAAGGAGCACTCCAATTTCTTCTTTGATTAAACCCAAGAATTGATTTGTGCCTCGGTCGCCATCATGGATGATGCTAATATTGGTGGCCTTTTGCGAAAAGGAAAATTGCACTACCAGAAATAGTAGCACTAGGAGTAGTGTGGTTCTCATGAGGTTTGTTTATACCAATCAATATAACAAATTAATTTCTTTTCCCTAAAATTTCAATATTAAATAATCGGTCAAAAAATTTTTCCTCTTAGGAGAACAGGTAGAGCCTTAGTTTTTTTTCAACAAAAAAGTATTCCCATCCTATTCATTGAAAGAAAATATCTAGGAGATCATAGACCGACCTTATTCTTTTTGGTTCTCTGACAAATCCCGTGTGTGAGTCAACCAAAAAGAAGAAAAAACGCTTCCTTCGGTCGCTTTTTTATTCTTCTTTTTGATTGACCACGGGATTTGTCCAAGAACGTTCTTTCTTAAAAAATGCAAAACCGATTCGTAGTCCAAAAGAAAATTCGGGGCTAAGGATACTTCCTTCTTTTCTTGCAGATTTATAAATCAAATTATCCTTTCTTACAAGGTTAGCAATCTCTTCGGTGGTGAGTCCGCTT
Source organism: uncultured Saprospiraceae bacterium (assembly GCA_964419315.1). Classification (GTDB taxonomy): domain Bacteria; phylum Bacteroidota; class Bacteroidia; order Chitinophagales; family Saprospiraceae; genus CALLVY01. The sequence continues at coordinate 8,277 of CAYQRA010000016.1, forward strand.
TGGCGGACATGGCGCAGACGGAGTCCCACGCCCATATACCAATCGGTAAATAGTTTTTTCTGTTTTTTCATCCAAGAAAATTTCCCCCATTTAATCGTAATCGCATTGCTATATTTCTGTAAGGATTGCACTTTATCCGTTAAAACACCATTGAGCATTACTTCTTCTTGGAGCGCGAAGGCGTGGTCTTTATAAAAATAATCCAGTGAAAAATAGTAGAATGCAGAATAATTATATTGGAGAGCGGCGCGCCAATTATAGCCTTTTAAATCTTGTACTCGAAAAGAAAGGAAGTCTAAATACTTACCAAATTCTCCATGCAGGAATAGCCGGGGTGCGATTCTTGATTGTAATCCGAGGCGGAGATTCCCACCTTGATTAAACTCAAATATTGGCAAAGGTTGTAAAGTGAGCCCTAGTCGCAATTTGTCCATTTGTGCATTCATCAAAATGGGAGCTGTACAAAATAGCAGCAAAATAAGATATCGTTTTTTCATAAGTCTGTTTCAATACTCCGCAAAATAACGTCGCCCTTTTTCATATAAATCCGCACCATCCATTCCCTGTTTAATGTCCAATTGTTCACAAATATTATTTCCAATCAATTTGCCCAAAGTATGATAAGAATCCCATTGGGATTCGTCAAAAAACTGATCAGCGGTGCTTTCGTGGGGAAAGTCAGGATTATAGGTTTTGTACATCCAACTATCTAGGGCTCTTTTTTTGGTGTAAACCTCTTCTTGCTTTAGCGGGTCTTTTCCGGGGTCGCCTAGATTTACTAATTCCTTTTTCATCTTTCTTAGCTCATAAGTTTTCGCCACTAAGACTGAAGATTTTATGTAAATAAACAAGCCTTCATAATTATTGTCTTTTGCATAGGAACCTTCCAAAGGTACCAATTTGGCCACCACGAAATTTCGATTGGAAAAGCCCATTGATGCACTAGATCTAATGACATTTTCTGGAAGGGCATTTTGATGAAAAACAAAATCAATTCCTAGTTCGCTACTAGAGCGAATCACCAAATTTCGGAGGTCTTCAAATTTAAAATCTTCGTCTTGCCCAGCATCCACCGCGATGATTACTTTCACCTGCCTTCTTAGCAATTCGTAAACCCCTAAATTTTCAATATGTCCACCATCGGAGACTTGGATTCTTTTCGTCGTTGTGTTGGGCAATCCCATTATTTCCAAGGCGGTGTAACCTGGCCAAAAAGTTAGGTGACTAGATTTCAATTGAGGGTTTGGAGCGAGAATACCCGTTCGTAGATTGGCGATCGCCATAAAATAGCGAGCAAGGCTAGGCACCCTTTGGTTGCCCATAAAAGTGTGTACTGCTGCCGCACTTGTGGCCATGGCAGTGGCTAGAGTTTTATTTTTATAATGAAACCTATTGGTCTTGGTATATCGCGTAACTTGGCTGCCACAAAACAAAGGAGAAAACAAAAAGTAATTACTCTTTATTCGACCACGGTAGGAAATAAGATTATACTTATCGTATTTGTCATAATTGACGTGAACGGTGGCATTGATCAAAGGATAAGGAGCCAGAGGATTGTTCAACTCCAGCAACTTTATTTTAGGATTTCGAGATAAATAAGCCTTACTCAAACGACGCTTATAAAATCGATGCGGAGAAGAAAAATTGGGACTAACAAAAAGCCCTAAGACTACAGCAAGTAGCAAAGCAATCAAAAGGCAGCCATTCCAATACATTCCCACTGGCGCTTGCCAATAATTCATGAGCCCTAAAAAAAGGAGTGGTCCCAGTATAAAAGATAAATTCAAAAACATACTAAGCACCCAAACTGCCACCAAATTGATCCTACTTAGGAAGCGCCCAAACCAATGCTTTGGGAGTACATATAGATACTCTCGGTAAGCTCTTAAATGGGCAATATCTTTTGGGTTGAATAGATCTTGATACGCAAGACGTTTTTCTTTATCGTTCAGTGCATTGTGAATATAGGCCCCCAAAAAACCACCACCAGAAACGGTACTGAGGTAATCTGTTTTTTCCAAAAGTCCTTTTTGATTGAGCACTTCCACGATTCCGAGACAGATGGTCGCGGAGCGAATACCGCCACCGGAAAGCGCAATCCCCAAGGAGTTTTCTGCTAAGTCAGGCGATTGATTTTTCTTAAGCCGTCTAGCTTTTATTTCCGCTTGCTCGATTGCCAACATAGCTCCAAGATGGAAGACCAATTCCTCTTCCTTTAATTTTTTGGATTTCGACATTTTTGAAGGATTGTTTTCTTTAAGTTGAGAAAACAAAATAGGAATATATTAGATTTTATGCTAAGAAGTTGTACTAAATCTCTAAGGGTTTTTCATTCTAAAACCCAATTTCCAGCATAATTCACCTCTTCTCCGCCATGCGCCGAGAGGTAGTCATATTTTAATCTGGTGATTTGCCGGAGGTGTAAATAATCATGAGCCAGCCAATTATTAAGAAAAAATCGAGCGCTTCGTTTTCCCAATTCTGGGTGAATAGAACCACTTTCCCAATCAGGGTTTGATAAAGACTCCAACCAAATAATGGACTCCTTTCTAGCTTGCAAAAATTCCGATAATTTTTTCGTAAAGTTTTGCCCGATATAATTGCGTGCACTCACCCAGCCAACTGGATCAATCGGAGGCAACGTTTCTTCTGGCCGATGCAAACAATAATCAACTCTTGTTCGAAAATCTTCTAATTCTTCATCGTAGAGGTGACAAAGAATTTCTAGCAAGCACCATTTTTCAGCTTGCTTTTTCCAAAGGATTTCTGCTGGATCTAAATTGGAGAATAAGGATTGAAAAAGCTTATGATGATCCTTTAATTTTTGAAAAACTTGGGAAGTTTCCATGGATTGATTTTTGGGTCAAATAGGGAACGGTGGAGAGCTATTAGATAGACCTCCACCGTTCTTTTCAAACGCTTGTAAAAAAGATAGAATCAGAAAATAAGGTTTTCTAAAAAAGCCTTAGCCCTTCTTGGCTCGTTCCCGTTCTTTCTCCGCTACTATTTTTCGCTGGTAACGGCCTTGTACAACATCCGTTAAGACCAAAATAACCAGTACAAAGTAGAAGGTCGCTTTACTCATTGGCGTAATTTCCGCCCCAAATAATTTGAGGTGAGCTAAATGTCCACCTTCCGAAACCAACATGATTCCAACTAAGAAAAGAATAAACAAACCTAGGACTTCATACATCCGATTTTTGGCCAAGAAATCGGAAATAGTATCCGCCAAAAAGATCATCAACAAACCTCCAATCACAATTGCGGTAGCCATCACCCAAAACACATCGGTCAATGCCATGGCACTTAGAATAGAATCAAAAGAAAAAACTAAGTTCATCAAAACAATCATAAAAACAACTTGTCCAACTGATTTGGTTTTCTTAGCATCTCCATGCCCTGCCTCCTCAAAAGCGATCATGTGCCAGATTTCTTTGATCGCAGTGTAGATGATAAAAACACCACCCAGCAAAACGATAATACTATGGATATTAAAAGTACCTTCAAATAAGTCATTATGAAAACCTAAGACCGGATCTTGAAACAAATCGATCAATTGCAAAAGGACAAACAACAAGACAATCCGCAGCACAATCGCAAGCCCTATCCCCCACTTCCTAACAAAACTTTGTTTGTCCGCCGGTGCATTTTTGGACTCTAAAGAAATGTATAATAAATTATCAAAACCTAGTACCGCTTGTAATAGGATAAGCATAATCAGCGTAAAAATATTTTCTACCATTTTTTTGGTTTATGAAGTTTTATTCAATTCCGAGATGTAGACACAAGTATTTTTCAAACAAAATCATCATTGTGGTTATTTGATTTTTTCAACTCTTTACGTGCCCATTTCTTAAAAGAGTCGGTCAATTGAACATACTCTTCTGTGTATCCACAATGTACACAAAGGTAACGATCCAATATTGCAGATTTAGTCCCCCACTTTGTTAAGGGTATCTTTTGATAAGTATTCATAGCGTGGCCTTTGACTTCTATTACTTCGAAGGAACTACACTTTGGACATTGAAAAGAATAACGCATAATATTGATTGAATCACTAGATAGTGGGGTTAGCAATTGGCGTCCAAGGTAGGAAAAAATGGAAACTTTGCCTTTTATTTCTGGCAATTTTATTCGGCTCAAGAAATTGAGACTAGAGTTAGGTAAAGCTATACTCCGTACGCTTATTTCATTAGGCCTCCCCCTTTCTTGAGCTTTCCATATTATTTCTGCAAAATTTGGTAAAAGAAATAGTAAATAGTTCTATGGAAACCGATCAACAGAAGGTTTCTATAATAAACCAAAGGTTAGCTTAATCTGAATTTATGTTTCATTAAGTAATTATTTGGTCAGCTACTATTTTAAAGGAGGGAGGAGTCAAGAGGGGCACCAAAAGTAAAACAAGCAAATGAAATCATCTAACACCAAGTAAATGAACTCAACAGGAACATTTTTCAAAAAAAGAAGATCATTCTAAACTACTGTTAATCAGAAAATTAGCGCAAAAAAACCTATGTCATTTTATTTTAAGGCCAGATATTTTATGGAATTTTACAAGGGATTCCGTCTATGTAGTGATTTATTTCAAAGATTGGTTTTAAAATCTTCCAATCAGATCTTTTTAAGCTAGCAAAAAGATCAATAAATTTTATCCAACTTTTGCAGTGAAGGACACGGGGCAAAGTCTGGCGAAGCCATGCGTCAAATTTTGTTTACTAGTCCAACACTGGCGGTGGTGGCTAGGGTGGGCCCTCCCAGCTTTGGGGCTCCTATATTTTTCTCTAAAACACCAATTTTCATATACAATAAATCTTCATTAAACTCCAGCTCTTTAAAACTTGTCCATTCCACAAAACTAATTAACTTTACCCTAGAATCTGCTTAAATTTTTCTGATTAAGCAATCTAATAATTTAAAGGATTATGCCCTCTAAAAATAAACCAAGTCTTTCGTTTTAGGAAAACTTCTCGTTGGTGTTTTGCTAATAAATTCCTCCGTTATTTTTTTCCAAACCAATAAATCAATGATACGCTGTTTGTTAGAATTTGATCAGTCATAAAGAAAATCATTAAACATCCATGATTAAATCGGAAAGACGGAATGCCCCCAAAGGCTTCAAGCGAATCGCATAATATTCGAAACGATGGCAATTAAAATAAAAATAGACCAATGAAAGTCTGTATTGCTGAAAAACCTTCTGTCGCTCGTGAAATAGCCAATATCCTCGGTGCCAAAAACCGAAAGGACGGATATTTTGAAGGGGCTGGCTATGCCGTAACTTGGACTTTTGGTCATTTCTGTACGCTCAAAACACCGGATGAGTATCAGCCAGAATGGAAACGCTGGGATCTCAATAACCTCCCTATGTTGCCCGAAAAATTTGAGACGAAAGTGATGAAAGATAAGGGCGTCAAAAAACAATTTAAAATAATCAAAGCCTTATTCAAAAAAGCCACAGAGGTAATCAATTGTGGGGATGCCGGGCAAGAGGGAGAATTGATCCAACGCTGGGTAATCAAGCATGCGGGCTACAAAGGTCAGGTGCAAAGATTATGGATTTCTTCTTTGACTCCAGAAGCTATTCGGGATGGTTTTCAAGATTTAAAACCTGCTGGCAATTATGATAATCTTTTTTATGCTGGTAGTTCTAGAGCTATCGGAGATTGGCTATTGGGTATGAATGCGACTCGCCTATACACCCTCCGATATGGCGGCTACAAACAGGTACTATCCATCGGTCGGGTACAAACACCAACCTTAGCCATGATGGTTGATCGATTTAAAGAAATCGAAAACTTTGTCCCTGAGCCATTCTGGGAATTACAGACGACTTATCGAGAAGTATTATTCCAATATCAAAAAGGTCGATTTACCAAAAAAGAGGAAGCAGAAAACCTACTGGAAAAAGTGACCGGAAAAGATTTCACCATTCTCTCTTTTACCAAAAAGAAAGGCAAAGAATATCCGCCAAAATTATTTGACCTCACAAGTCTTCAAGTTCATTGCAATAAGCGTTTTGGTTTTTCGGCAGACATGACTTTAAAAATTGTACAAAAATTATACGAGCAAAAAATTGTCACCTACCCTAGAGTGGATACCACTTATTTGCCCAATGATGTTTACCCGAAAATTCCGGGCATTCTAAAAAAAATGCAACAGTATCAACAGTTCACCCAAAGTTTATTGGGTTCAAAAATCAGAAAATCTTCTAAAGTTTTTAATGATAAAAAGGTAACCGATCACCATGCCATCATTCCTACTGGATACGAAAAAAATCTATTGGGAAATGAGCAAAAGGTATACGATTCGATTGCCCGTAGATTCATCGCTGCCTTTTACCCCGATTGTATTGTATCCAACACTACCGTAATTGGAGAAGTCGAAGGGGAAAAATTCAAAGCCACCGGAAAAGAAATATTGGAAGAAGGTTGGCGGGTTTTATTTCCTAAAAAAAACAAAGCCAATCAAACCGCAGCAGAGGGAGAAGAAAAAAAAGGACAGCCCGATAAGGAGAACCTCATGCCTACTTTTACCGAAGGGGAATCAGGAGCACATGACCCAAAGGTCATCCAAAAAATGACCCAAGCTCCCAAACATTATACCGAGGCTACCCTACTCCGATCTATGGAAACTGCTGGTAAAAAAGTAGAGGATGAAGAGCTAAGAGAACTCATGAAAGCCAACGGAATTGGACGACCTTCTACCCGTGCTAATATTATAGAAACGCTGTTTCGAAGACGCTATATCCGTCGACAAAAAAAACTAATCATCGCCACTGATATGGGCGTCCAACTCATTGATAGGGTGCAAAATGATTTATTGAAGTCTGCGGAGCTGACGGGGCTTTGGGAAAAACAATTGCGAGAGATCGAAGAAGGCAGTTTTAGTGCGGGTACTTTTATAAAAAACATGAAGAAGATGGTGAGTGATCTGGTGGTAGAAGTTCGGATGGCCAAAAACGTAAGACGAATTGTAGATAAAAATATTCCTCTTGCGAGTAAGACCAAAAGTAAAAGTCGAAAGAAAACGGGTGCTACCAGAAAAAAAGCCACTCCGGCTACCGAAGATTTTAGCGCGATTATTTGTCCAAAATGTAGAAAAGGAAATTTGTTAAAAGGCAAAACAGCTTATGGCTGTAGCCAATACCAAAGTGGCTGTGCTTTCCGTCTTCCTTTTTCGTTTAAGGGCAAAAAAATTCCAAGCAAACAACTGGCAAGGCTCCTAAAATTGGGATCGACCGTACAACTCAAAGGATTCAAGATAGATGGAAAAAGTGTAGCCGGAAAGGCTAAATTTGACAAGGACTTCAATTTACTTTATGAAGCGATTCAGAAAAAAACAGCCTCAAAGGACAAGAAAGTTCCAGATCAAATTAGCTGTCCAAAATGTGGCGTAGGAAAAGTGGTCAAAGGCAAAACGGCTTATGGCTGTAGCAATTGGCAGACTGGATGTAGCTGGCGTTTTAATTTTGCTGAGGTATTTAAACAAGCGAAAGGAAAAAAAATGACCAAGGCCTTAGTTTTGAAAATTCTAACAAAAAAGGATTAGGCAAATGCCTAATCCTTTTTTGTTTTTATAAATCTTGTTCTCTATTAACGATCATTTAATCTTCTTGTGGAACCGGTGTCTTCCGACCAAAATCATCTTGTAAACGTACAATATCATCTTCATCGGAAGGGTGATTTGGATCCGTGTGTTGCCAAATTTCTGCCACGATCCCCCAATCGTCTAAGCCCACCAAACGGTGACGCTCGCCTTTGTCTAAAACAATAACATCTCCTTTTTGGTATTTGTCTACCTCCGTTTGTTCATCCGTATCGCTACGCATCACGCCTACTTTTTTATCTACAACCGTCCAGACTTCAGAACGCCGAAAATGGTATTGCCAAGAAAGTCTTTTATGGGGAGCAACAGCCAAGATTTTTGGACTTACCTTTCTCCCCTCCACCAATTCACTTGCTGGAAAACCAGAAAAAAACTGGGCAACAAAGGCTTTTGCTTGTGTTTCATCTATCACAAAAAAACCACCCCAAGGCCGCTCAAAATCACTGGCAACAACATTAAATCCTTTATTGTCAAGCTTTTCAGCTATTTCTTCAAAAATATTCATTCCTTTTATTTATTATTTGTTTGCGTTTAATGGTACTTCTTTAGCATACCATCCAATACAAACCTTTCAATAAAAATGCCGAAAATTAAAAGTTCAAATGACACAACGAAAAAAGCAACTAAAAGGTCTTGATACATTTCTTCTAAATTCTTTATTGAGAATTCATTCTGTTAAGTACCTATTACTTAACCAATTCCTTTGCAATATATTTCGCAACCGCCACAATTTCGGCATCCGTCATTATTCCTTTAAACGGTGTCATCAAACCTTTTCCAAAATAGACTTGAGCGACACTTTCCTCCAAAGTAATTTTAGATTTTGTGAGGTCCTTGGCACCGTTGACTTTTAAATTGCCCGTAAATCCATGACAAGCTGCACAAAGCATTTTAAATTTTTTCTTAGCAGCTACCGCAGCAATATCTTCGGCAGAAACACTGGCAATAATATCTTTTGCTTTTTGCAATTGCTCTGGAGTCATTGGTGGAGAAGTGGGTTCCTCCTCTGCAGGTGCTACTTCTTCAGCGGAGGCTGAAGCCTTTTTAGCAGGCATTTCTTTCTTGGGCGTCTTTTTTTTCGCTTGCTTTTTCTGTGGTTTGTCTGCACAAGCCGTAAATAGAAAAGCAGTTAACATAAGGAGCAGTAAATTATTTCTCATCATCATTATTTTTTGATTTGGCAATTTAACAATCTTCAATGGACAAACAAAGCTCAGTGCCTGTTTAAATGACTATATTCTCAAAAGCAATATTTACGAGAGCTGACGGTAATACAAATTAGGCTCTTGGTACTAAAAAGGGTCTTCTCCTTCTCCAGTAAACTTCTCAAATAATCCTTTTAAGAAAGGTCAAATATACACAAATTTTAATGTGTCCTTCCGTATTGAGCAGCACTTTAAAACCTGACATATTCTAAAAGTTGGTTATTACTTAAATGCTTAAAGACTTATTTTGGTTTAACAAAAAAGTATAAAGCACTCTGAATGATGATTTTTTTTAAACCCACTCAAGTTTTTTTTCTCCTCTTGACGATTAGTTCCTCTGCTTTTGCTCACCTACCTCCCAAATCAAAAAGTCCTCCTTCTCAAAGTACAGCCGCACTTTTTCGTTCTGATTGTGCACCTGCTCAAGCCACCACCGTACTAGAAATCAATAATGTCCGCGCAAGATTATCTACCGCAGGAGACTCTTGGTGGAATGGTGGTTATGTGGTTCCAGCCACTTCGCCGGGATCCACCGAACCGCCTGTAACAGCCATATTTGCGGGCAGCCTTTGGCTGGGAGGAATCGACGAGGGAGGCAATTTAAAAATGGCTGCCCAGACTTATGGGCACGAATCGGGCAAGGAGGAATTTTGGCCGGGGCCTTTAAATGAACAAGGAACCACTGCAACAGAAAGCTGTTCGAATTGGGATCGTTTTTTCAAGGTCAACAAAGGCAGTGTCGCAATATTTAGAGCCAATTGGGACATTGCGATTTCTGAAGGTAGAACTGTACTGGAGGAAGAAGAAATTCCAGATGAGATCAAGGGATGGCCAGCTTTGGGTAATCCATTTTTCGAAGAAATACATGGATTTGAATTACCAGGGCAAGATCAAGAAAATCCACTGCTCGCCGACTTTTGGGAGGTTGGAGGAAGTCCGGGAAAATATGAACCCCAATTTGGTGATTTTCCAATACTGAGGATTCCAAATTGCCATTTCAGTATTCCCATCCCTAGCCCCGATGAAATGATCTTTAGCATCACCAATGATGCCGGCGGCCTTCACACCAATTCTTCCGGTGATCCTATCCATGCGGAAATTCATACGACTGCTTTCGCTTACAAAACAGCGGATGAAATCAATGACATGACTTTCTACCAATATCGATTAATCAATCGAGGTTTTGAAAGCCTAAAAGATGCTTATACTGGGATTTGGATGGATGCTGATTTGGGATGTTTTTCGGATGATTATGTGGGTTGTGATCCCGACAGGGATCTGGGTTATGTCTATAATGCAGATGATTTAGATGGAGAGATGGCTTGTGATGACTGTGAAGGAGTAGCTACTTATTGTACCCAAATCCCAGTATTGGGTTTAGATTTTCTTAGGTCTCCATTGGATCATGCGGGAACCGAATTGGGAATGAGTTCTTTTACTTATAGTGGATCAAATGTTCTTCCTTCTCCCCAACCAGATTTCAACGCATTAGGTGCCTATAATATCCTTTCTGGTAAGTGGCCGGATGGAACACCCATGACTCAGGGAGGAAGTGGCTATGATCTAAATAGCACCGACATTACTAACTATGCTTTTCCAGATCCTCCCAATAAGCCAATGGGTTGGAGTATGTGTCAAGAAAACGCCCCCTATGGAGACCAAAGGACTACTCAAGCAACAGGCCCATTTCTCTTAAAACCAGGTGGTATCACCCATTTGGTCGCTGGACTTATTTGGGTACCAAACCTTAGCTATCCTTGCCCCAACTTAAGTCGGTTTTTTGAAGCAGATGATAAAGCGCAAGCCCTTTTTAATAATTGCTTTGATGTGGCCACTAGCATCAAAGAAACAGTAGAAACTAAAATTCCAGCGATCAAAATTTATCCAAATCCTTATGCTCTCTCATCGAATGATAAGCTACATTTGGAAAATCTACCCAATAATTCCAAGGTTTCGATATTTGACATCAAGGGCTGTTTGCTTTGGCAAGGCAAGGAAGAAAGCGTAGAACAAATCTATCCTTTACAGGAAATCAAGCCTTTGTTAAATCCAGGGATTTACTTCCTCCAAATCCAAACAATTGGGCTCCGCCCTGCGACTTATAAACTTATAATTCTAGCGTAAAAAAGCTTTTTAAAAAACCAAATTCCTAAATCCCTTCCAAATCTAAAACCTGACTTATGCTAAAATCAGGTTGACATATTTCGTTAATTTTTTGTTTCTTAAAAGTAATTAAAAGCTAGACTTATGGAATAATTTGAATCAACCTAGCCTAGGCACCTATGTTGATCGAATAAAGACGGATTAAGTACAAAAGTTGTTTTTCTAGACCGTATCTCCATTAACAAAAGCCAATTCAACAATAACAATTACATAAAAAGCCAATGATTATGATCAAAAAAATTACCCTCAGCTATTTATTTATCTTTTCCTTTCTTTGTCTTTCTTTTGCTCATCTTCCCCCAAAAAAAGGAAATACTAAAACCAAGCCTACTCAACAACAGGCCAGTTACCGTTCTGCTTGTTCTTCTGCTACTTCTGTAACAGAAATGAATATTAATAATGTCCGCGCCGCCTTGAAACTGTCCGGGGATTTTTGGTGGAACAATAATAATGCAGGATACATTGTGCCTAATGTAGCACAAGGGGAAGATGCCGTCGCCTCAATTTTTGCAGGTGCCCTTTGGATCGGAGGATTAGATGAAGGCCAAAATTTAAAGATAGCCGCGCAAACTTATGGCAGTGTTTCTGGTAATGATGATTTTTGGCCTGGACCACTAACTGATTACGGTCGTACCGGTACCGATACCTGTGCCAATTGGGATCGTTTTTTTACAGTCACCAAATCAAGTGTGGATCAATTGAAAGCCAATTGGGCAAAAGCCAAATCGGAAGGTAGAACAGAACTAGATCCCAATGAGATTCCAGCGGAAGTCAAAGGATGGCCTGCTTTAGGTAATCCCTTCTTCGAAGACATTTATGGTTTTGCCTTGCCGAGTGGCAATAGTGGATTTAATGGATTAGCAGATTTCTGGGACGTAGGTGGCATCGCCGGAGTATATGAACCTCAATTTGGCGATTACCCCATCTTAGGTCTTAGAGGATGTGGAACAAGTTTGCCACTAACCCCGGATCAAATGACTTACTCTATTATTAATGATGCCGGTGGAATCCATACTAACTCAAATGGTGATATTATATCAATGGAAATCCAAAACACGGCTTTTGCCTTCAAAACGACCGATGAAATCAATGATATGACTTTCAATAAATATCGTATAATTAACCGAGCTATAGAAGATCTTCAATCTGCTCATTTTGGCATCTGGATGGATCCAGACTTAGGATGTTATACAGACGATTATATCGGTTGTGACATCGAAAGAGGTTTGGGATATGCCTATAATTCTGATGATTTAGATGGCAATATGAGTTGCGATGATTGTCCGGTTCCAACGTATTGTACGGATATTCCGGTAGTGGGAGTTGATTTACTGAGAGGACCAGTTGATGAATACGGAGAGGAAATAAAAATGTCTTCCTTTACCTATTATAATAATCCTGCTTATCAATCCAATAACGCCATGGTAGACCCAGAGGAAGCCATTGAATTCTATCACTACCTAACGGGTAAATGGAGAGACGGCAGCCCTATGACACCAGAAGGAAACGGTTATGGTGCAACGAATCCGAACCACGTCAATTATGCCTTTTCTTCTCCACCAAATGATCCTATGGGTTGGAGCATGTGTGCTGAAAATATTCCTGCTGGAGATTTCCGTACCATCCAAGCCGCTGGGCCTTTTACCCTAAAACCGGGTGCTTTAAATGAACTAGTAACGGGAGTGATTTGGGTGCCGAGTCTTGAATATCCTTGTCCAGATTTAAGCCCTTTCTTTGATGCTGATGACAAAGCACAAGCTTTGTTCGACAATTGTTTTGAGGGTTTTGTGAGTGATGTATTTAATCCGATTGCTTTCGATCCGATCAAAATTTTTCCAAACCCTTATTCGCTTTCTTCTGGTGCCGTATTAAATATCGAGGCATTACCAGCAGCTTCTACCGTTTCTATTTTTGATATCAGTGGGCGTTTACTAAAAACGTATACTGGGGAAACTCAACTGCAATTGGATTTGGGGAATGACTTGGATCAACCAAGTCCAGGAACTTATGTTGTGCAGGTAAAAACAGAAAACTTGGGCAGCAAGGCCTTTAAGCTTTTAATACTCAAATAACAGCTACTTTAAAATTTCAAATACAAAAGTACTAAGACCTCATTATAAGAGAATTAGCTACCATTAGATAAATAAGAAATTCAATGTAATATGAGTTTAAAATCCATCTTTTTCTATTTACTTTTTTTGGGATTTATTCCGTTTTCTTTGGCCCATCTTCCTCCCAAAAAAGGAAGTGTCTCGGTCAGCGATCCAAAGCAAAAGGCTTCTTATCGGTCCGATTGTAGTAGTGGTGTTGCACAGATAGATTTGGCCATCAATAATGTCCGTGCCCGACTCACCACTTCTGGTGACTCTTGGTGGAATGGGGCCAATGCAGGCTATGTCGTCCCCAATAATCCACCTGGAGAGGAAGCGGTTTCTGCCCTTTTTGCTGGCGCCTTATGGCTCGGCGGAATTGACGAGGGAGGCAATTTAAAAATGGCCGCCCAGACTTATGGTACTTCTTCTGGGGACGATGAATTTTGGCCTGGCCCATTAGGGGATCTTGGAAATACAGATGCAGACAACTGTGCCAATTGGGATCGCTTTTTTACCGTCAATAAATCGAGTGTAGATTTAGTAAGGGCCAATTTTCAAAAAGCCCTTTCGGAAAATAGATTAACATTAGACCCAAGTGAAATCCCACCAGAGATCAAAGGATGGCCTGCTCTTGGGAATCCCTTTTTTGAAAGTGTCCATGGCTTCCCATTGCCTCAAGATATGGTCCGTTTTAATGGACTTGCAGGTTTTTTTGATGTCGGTGGAATGCCTGGAATCTATGAACCTCAATTTGGCGATTTTCCTATGCTCAACAATCGGGTATGTAACTCTGTCGTTATTCCCGATCAGATGATTTTTTCTATCGTCAATGATGCAGGGGGTCCCCATAGTAATTCTCAAGGCGACCCTATTTATATGGAAATTCAAACTACTGCTTTTGCCTTTAATACGGCAGATGAATTCAACAATATGACTTTCTATAACCATCGAATGATCAATCGAGCTATTGAAAATATAGATTCCATGCATATTGGTCTTTGGGTAGATCCAGACCTCGGTTGTTATACGGATGATTATATTGGCTGTGATGTGGAAAGGAATTTAGCATATGTTTATAATTCAGATGATCTAGATGGAGGGCTAGATTGCGAAGACTGTCCAGTTCCTACTTATTGTACAGATATTCCTGTGTTGGGGATCGACTTACTAAAAGGACCAGTTGATGAGCTAGGAAATCAACTTGAAATGGATTTTTTCACCTATTATGATAATGCGGCTTATCAAAATAATGGAGCGATGGTAGATCCCACAAACACCCGGGAATTTTATCACTACCTGAGTTCTAGTTGGCGAGATGGTACGCCTTTGACTTATGGAGGAACGGGTCACAGCGCTACGAGTATGGACTACACAAGGCATGCTTTTCCTTCTCCACCAAATGATCCGGATGGCTGGAGCATGTGTAGTGAAAACACAAAATCTGGAGATTTTCGGTTCATCCAAGGATCAGGGCCTTTCACCTTATTACCCGGAGCAATCAATGATATCGTGACGGG